>JBNKDZ010000626.1:0-2513 GCA_050288525.1 Cyclobacteriaceae bacterium | reverse complement strand
AAACCGCAACAGGGGATCCTCCGGACATCACCGCAAATCAGGAAGTGACTACCTTGAGAAAAACAGAAATAAGCCGGGCGTTATCGAGACGGAGAGCGGCCTGCAGTATCTTGTACTGGAAGAAGGTGAAGGAGAACGTCCTCAGCCGGATTTTGTTGTGACTGTGCATCAACGGGCCATGCTCGTAAACGGCAATGTCATTGAAGATACCTATCGGGAAAATGAACCCTCTGAAGTAAACATGTCCGAACTGATCGAAGGGTACCGGGAAGGTCTTTTACTTATGAAAAAAGGTGCCCGTTACAAGTTTTTTGTGCCCCCTGAATTAGCCTGGGGCAAAAAGGGCACCGGTTCCAAGATCCCGCCCAATGCAGTACTGATTTTCGATGTGCGGCTGATAGACTTCTGGTAGTCGCCGGGAGCACAGCCCCACCGGCGCAAGTCTTCCAGCCTGGCAAGAGTGTAAGCAGGACTTGTGCCTGATTGTTCGACATTTCATAACCTGATTAGAATTCACAAATGACCCTCGCTAAGCCCTATGCGCTAAGCCTCATTACTTTTTGCTTAGAGAGAACACGAATTCCATACCTCCTTTTTTTCTGTTTTTTGCAGATATTTTCCCTTTATGAAATTCCACGGCATTTTTCACAATAGCCAGCCCGAGTCCGGATCCTTCATATTCTTCCTGATTTTCCCGGTCGATCTGGTAAAACCGTTCGAAGATCCTGGGAAGATATTCTTCGGGGATCCCTTTCCCGGAATCAGAGTACATAAAGTTATAATTGTATTTGTCCTCCAAATACATTTTTATTTCCACATCTACATTTGATCCGGCATATTGAATGGTATTCTCCAGCAGGTTCTGAAAGATGGCTTCCAACAGAAACTTATTCCCTTTTATCACCGTATCATCCGGGATGTCCATCTGAACATGTATTCCGTTACCCTCAATTCCGGCCTGCTGTGTACTGACCGCTTCATTAACTATTTGTTGAAGATTAACTTTCTTAACAGGGTACAGGCTGCCTGCTTCTTCAATCTTTGCAAGTATACTGGTGTCTCGTGTAAGCTTATCAATTCGTTTAAGTTCCTTTTTAACCTTTAATATGTACTTGTTGTATTCTTCTTTTGAAAGTTCGTTATCGGATGACAGGTTATCCAGTATTCCTTTGATGGCATTTACAGGTGTTTGCAGCTCCTGGGCAATGCTGTTGGTCATTTCCTGTTTCAGTTGCTTTCTTTTTTCAAGTTTTGTAATATCATTGATTGAGATCTCAAAACTTCCATCCTGAAAACATATACACTGTACACTGAAATATTTCCCCCCGGCACTGACTTCAAATTTCAATACCGGCAAGTCTCCCGAATACTCAATTCCGCCATTTTTCTGATTCACTTCAATAAATTCATTGATCGGTTGAAGTTCTTCGATATCAAAAATATTATCCAGAGATAGCGTCAGCTTTTCCGAAATCGTATTGATGTACTGAATAAAATGGTTGTTGGCCATTATCTTTTTCTTCTCCAGGGTGAAAAAGGCGATCCCCTCCTGAGACACATGGATATGGTTAACCAGCTTATCTTTTTCATTCTGGATGGCATTTTTTGCTTCCTGCAGATCATCAAAAATATGTGCGATCTGGCGGCTAATTACACCAATCTCATTATTCGGGAATTGTATTTCTTTATCGAGTTTTCCTTTTTTATTCACCTCAAGGGCAAAATCACTTAATGCTGATACTGACTTTCCGAATTTGTCTGCAACATATGCAAGAGAAGCCCACATAAAAACGAACAACACCAGTATTACGAGAATAAATAATTTGTCAGGTTTCAGCAACGCTTGTCCCTGGATATCATACACCATGGCTGTACGAACGAAATAGTCCCCGTACAGCTTTGCGTAGTAGTAATAATCTTTTCCGGTGGAAGCAGACAACCGAATGTTTGAACCTGAATCGGAATAGAGGGCCTTCTGAATCTCCGGACGATCCTTATGATTTTCGAGGGATGCATAATCGTCCACAAAACTGTCAAACAGCACCTTACCTTTCAGATCAATTACTGTGATACGGATATTATGATCCGGAAGAATTACATCCATCGAATCTAACCGGGAAAACTGTCCGTTGGCCAGAATGCCGTTCTCATCGATAAAATTCCGAATAAGTCCGGAATATATATCCAGGGTATTTTCCAGTTGTTCGATTTTATATCGTTTTTCACGGTCATACTGAAAGCCGCCAATCACGATGGTAAATATCAAAAATACCACAAAAAAGTAAAGGAACAGTTTTCGTTTATATCTGGGCCTGACGATCATAATATCAATTGTTTTTTGTGAAATCCTAATTTATAAATCTGACAGTTTTTTCTGATGCCGGATATCGACACCTTCAAATGCATAGATGGCTGCTTCTGCAATATTTGTAGCATGATCGGCGATCCGCTCAATATTTGAAAGGATATTCCGGATACTCAGAAATGTGGCCAGGAAACGGCTTGTTTTTTCG
>JBNKDZ010000625.1:0-2266 GCA_050288525.1 Cyclobacteriaceae bacterium | reverse complement strand
CGGTCAGATGCAGGCAGAGGAGTTGATGTTGCAGCAAAAGCCGGATCTGGCCATTTTTGACCTTATGATGGAAAGCGAAGACAGCGGATTTGTGTTGAGTTACCGTTTTAAGAAAATTTATCCGGAAGTGCCTGTTATTATTGTTACTTCCGTAAAATCTGAAACCGGACGTGGGTTTTCGGTTAATAATCTTCAGGAAAAACAATGGATCAAGGCAGATGTATTGCTTGATAAAGGCATAAGAGCTGATCAGTTAAAAATGGAAATTCAGAAATTATTGAAATTAAATTTGTAAACTTATTCCATGAATACGCTAAGGGACAGACAGTTAATATTTACGGTGAAAGATCGTTGTCGTGTATGTTATACATGTGTAAGGGAATGTCCTTGTAAAGCGATACGTATCATTAACGGTCAGGCAGAAATAGTAAATCAACGCTGTATCGGATGTGGTAATTGTGTAAAAGTATGCAGCCAGAAGGCGAAAGTATTCCTGGATACTCTTGATAGTGTTAAAGCGATCCTGGATAGTGAAGATAAAGTCATTGCCTGCATCGCACCAAGCTTTCCGGCAGAATTCCAGGAGATTGAAGACTACAGGGTTCTGGTGTCTATGATCCGGAAACTGGGGTTCAATATCGTGACGGAAGTGGCATTTGGCGCCGACCTGGTGGCGAATGCTTATAAAAAAATATTTAAGGCAGAAAAAGTCCCTTCTGTAATAGCCGCAAACTGTCCAACCATTGTAACATATATAGAGAAGTATTATCCCCAACTGGTTGATAAGCTGGCAAATATCCCATCTCCAATGGTCGCCATGGCCAGGGTAGTGAAGGAAAAATATGGCAATAATTGTAAAGTAGTCTTTATCGGTCCCTGTTTCTCCAAAAAAACAGAATCGGACGAATTGGATGAAGTGCTGACGTTTATCGAGTTAAGGAAGTTGTTCAAGGAAAAGAATATCGTTCCTGATCAAAATAGAAAAACAGATTTTGATCCCCCATTAAGTGGCAGAGGGGCAATATTTTCTATTAGCAGAGGTCTTTTGCAAACAATAAAAATGCCTGAAAATCTGTTTGACGGCAACATTATCGTAGCTGAAGGGAATCCAAGCTTTCAGGATGCGATAAAAGAATTTGAACAAGGATATATTTCATCACAGCATCTCGAACTTCTGGCTTGTAATGGTTGTATCATGGGACCAGGTATGTCGAAGAATGGGCAGCGGTTTGCCAGAAGGAAGGCTGTAAGCAATTATGTTGTTGATAAAATTGCGTGCCTGAATAAAGAAGAATTCTTCTCCTCGTTACAGGAATTCAGTAAAATTGATATGACCCAGTCATATGAGGCAGACGATCAGAGGATTGGAGTCCCAAATCCGGACGATATTGTCGCTATACTCGAACGGATGGGTAAAAAAGATCCGGATGATTATCTCGACTGTGGCGCATGCGGATACAGCACCTGTTGGGATCATGCTGTTGCAATTCATAAAGATCTGGCTGAAAATGAGATGTGCCTTCCTTATACCATAGAAAAACTGCATAAATACAACGACAGGCTTGTTGAGATAAATGATAAAATGACAAGCATGCAGAAAGTGCTGAAACAAAAAGAGAAGCTGGCCGGAATGGGACAACTTTCAGCAGGCATAGCACATGAGCTGAACAATCCGCTGGGTGTGATCATAATGTACAGCAATTTGCTTCTTGAAGACTGTCCGGTAGACGATCAGATGTATGAGGATCTGCACCTTATCGTCGAACAAGCCAACAGATGTAAAAAAATTGTCGGGGGTCTTCTGAGCTTCAGCCGGAAGGATCAGGTTAGTAAATCTGCCGTCGATGTAATGGAAATGCTGGAAAAAAGTCTGAAAACGGTTATTATTCCTGGGAATGTTAAGGTACATATCAAAAATGCTCTGAAGGAGCCTACCGTAATGATGGATGAAGAGCAGATGATACAGGTTTTTAGTAATCTGGTGAAAAATGCTGTGGAAGAAATGCCGGATGGAGGAGAGATTGTGATCAGTTGCGATGATAAAATCAACCAGGTTGAATTTAAAGTGTCGGACAACGGTGTCGGGATACCAAAGGAACACCTGGACAAGATCTTTGAACCGTTTTATACGACCAAGGAAATAGGAAAGGGTACCGGGCTGGGGCTTGCGACAATATATGGCATCATAAAAATGCATAAGGGAATGATCGAAGTCAGCTCGAATGCAGATCCGGCTGAAGGCCCCACAGGCACCACATTTGATATA
>JBNKDZ010000624.1:0-6071 GCA_050288525.1 Cyclobacteriaceae bacterium | reverse complement strand
AACCCTAATCCTCCAAAAACAATAAGAGTTCCAAAGGCCATTATGAATATGGTTTTTCTTTTGATCATGATATAAGTTTTGCTGCCTGTTTATCAATAAACCAATATAATTTACCTGAACCGGGATTAACCAATCCGGCAGGGAATTTCCTGTTATCATTATCAGGCTTGATAATTGCTTTCAATATGGAAGCTTTTGAAGATCCCGACACCAAAAACACTACTTTCTTTGCTTTATTGATCAGTTTGCCTGTAAAACTCACTCTTTTTTGTCCGCTTTCAGGATGCGATGCTACAACACATAAAGAATTTGAATTCCACAAGCTTTGCTGTTCCGGGAATATGGATGCTGTATGGCCATCATTCCCTATCCCGAGAATAATCAGATCGAATACAGGTGTACCATTAACAGATGGGATCGTTTTGAGAATCTGATTTTCATATTTCTCAGCAGCTGTTTCAGGCTCTTTCTCTCCTGACACACGATAAACTGATAGTGGTTTATTCAGCTTTGAGAACAAAAACGTATCTGCAACACCAAAATTGGATTCGGCATCATCCGGAGGGACACAACGCTCGTCTCCCCAAAAAAAATTTATCTTTTCCCAGTTGATCTTTTCCTGGTAATGCGCTGCCAGATGTTTAAACCATTCAACAGGAGTTGATCCTCCCGACAGTGCCAGATTATATTTTCTCTCACAGGCTTCAATTTCTTCCATCAAAAAAACCGACAGGCCCTCTACCAATGCTTCTCTATTAGAATAAATCCGAATATTATCCATATGATTGATTTTACAACTCACAAAAAACACCATCATCAGCCAGGTTTCGACACGGATAGCGCCACGCAACGCCGGCCTCATCAAACAGATCATCCGCCATTTCCGGACCCCAGGTCCCGGACGGATACCCATACAATGGTATATCAGGGGTTTCCCAGAAATCAAGTACCGGCTGCACAATCTTCCAGGCAGTTTCGACTGCATCTCCACGTGCATACAATGTCGCATCTCCATTCATGCAATCCAGCAACAGACGTTCATATGCACCGGGCACATAGGTTTCCTGTAAATTTTTATAGTGAAAATCCATATTGACATTTTTCACTTCAAATCCTTTTCCGGGAATTTTCATGCCAAATTTCAGCAACATCCCTTCATCCGGCTGGATACGTATCACCAACTGATTGCCATTGTTGCAGAAGTCTTTATTGCTAACAAACAACGAATGCGGCGTAGGCTTGAAATGTACAACAACTTCACTGACCCTGGTTGGCATGCGTTTTCCGGTACGCAGATAAAACGGAACGCCTCCCCATCGCCAGTTATCAATAAACAATTTCATAGCCACATACGTTTCGGTACGGCTGTTGTTGTCAACACCTTCTTCTTCACGATAGCCCGCATATTCCTTGCCTTTTACATGAGAAGAGGTATATTGCCCCCGAATGACATTTTCGCGCAGTTCTTTCTTATTGAACTGTCTTACAGACTGCAACACCTTGAGGGTCTCATTTCGTATGGAAGTGGCTTCAATAACCGTAGGAGGTTCCATCGCAACCAGAGAGGCTATCTGCAACAGGTGGTTTTGTATCATATCCCTCAAAGCCCCGGATTGATCGTAGTATCCTCCTCTCCCTTCGACCCCGATGCTTTCAGCGGTTGTTATTTCGACATGATGTACATAATTCCTGTTCCACAAGGGCTCAAAAATACCATTAGCAAAACGAGTAACAAGCAGATTCTGAACAGTTTCTTTGCCCAGGTAATGATCGATCCGGTAGATCTGGTCTTCCTTAAAGTAATTCAGCAATTTTTTATTGAGTTTAATCGCCGAATGCAGATTATGCCCGAAAGGTTTTTCGATAATAATTCTTTTCCATCCGCCATCCTGTTCCTTGTTCAGATTATACTTACTCAGGTTTTTCGGAATTACCTCATACAGGCCCGGAGGTGTTGCCAGATAAAACAATATGTTATTCGAGGTTTGAAATTCTGTATTTAATTCATCCAGCCTCTTCTTTAACTTTTCATAGTCTGATCCGGAAGATGTGTCAATTGACGTATAAAAAATACTATTGAGAAACAATCCTAGGTCCGCATCTGTATCTGAAAGATTCGCAAATGCATTTATTCCGGTTTTCAGTTTTTTTCGAAATCCGTCTTCTTCCAGTTTTGACCTCCCTACTCCAAGCACAGCAAACCTTTCCGGCAGAAGTTTCTGTCTGTACAGGTCAAACAATGCAGGTATCAGTTTGCGGAACGTCAGATCTCCTGAAGCTCCGAAGATCACAATTATATGATTGTCGGGTAATTTCATTTTTATAATTTATTCGTTTAAACAGACTCAATTACTACAACGGGTATCTTATTGAACTGTTTCCTCCAGCTATTTTTTACTGAAATGATTGAGGAGCTAACCTAAAATAATTTGGCTAAAATATTATTATTTCAAAAGTTTAATCTTTTTCTTTTCTTACTTTTGCGGTGTCAATAAGAACCACATAATATTTCGTAGTATGATCCTTTTTTTCAATTCAAATGTCTCATATTTTGCTGTTAAAACAAATCATAACCTTGAGTATAGTGATATCGAAAAGCTCCAGTGGCTATTGGGAAATGCAAAACATATCACGAGCCCTGAGATAGAAGGTGCTTTTATCGGTCCGCGCAGGGAAATGATCACCCCATGGAGCACGAATGCTGTTGAAATAACACAGAACATGGGATTAAAAGGAATAGAACGCATCGAATTGTTTACCAAAACAGACAAAAAGAAGCATTTTGATCCGATGTTGCAGCGCATGTATACCATTCTGGACCAGAATATCTTCACTATCAACAAAGACCCTGAACCTATCCGGATGATCGAGGATATTGCTGCTTACAACCAGCAGGAAGGGCTTGCCCTGAATGCAGATGAGATTGCGTATCTTGAAGATCTCAGCAGAAAACTCAGCAGAAAACTTACCGACAGTGAAATATTCGGTTTCTCCCAGGTAAACTCAGAACATTGCAGACATAAGATATTTAATGGATCATTTATCATTGATGGAGAAGAAAAAGAGCTATCCCTCTTTCAACTGATAAAACTTACTACCAACACAAATAAAAACAGGGTGGTATCAGCGTACAAAGATAACTGCGCATTTTTACAAGGCCCTGTGATCGAACAATTTGCTCCCAAATCCCAGGATAAGCCGGATTATTTTCTTACTGTTGATTATGAATCTGTATTGTCCCTCAAAGCCGAAACACACAACTTCCCTACAACAGTTGAGCCCTTCAACGGTGCTGCAACCGGAAGTGGCGGAGAGATCCGCGACCGGATCGGCGGTGGAAAAGCTTCTATGCCCCTGGCAGGAACAGCCGTGTATATGACTTCCTATCCGAGGCTGGATGGCGGAAGAAAATGGGAAAAGAAATATAAAGAACGTAAATGGCTCTATCAGACACCTGAAGAGATCCTGATCAAAGCTTCAAACGGAGCCAGTGACTTTGGCAACAAATTCGGCCAACCTCTGATCTGCGGAAGTGTCCTGACCTTCGAACACGTCGAGAACAACAAATCTTTCGGATTTGATAAGGTAATCATGCTTGCCGGAGGTATCGGATATGGAAAGAAGAAAGACAGCCTTAAAGGCTCTCCTAAAAAAGGCGACAAAATAGTGCTGCTCGGTGGAGATAACTACCGCATTGGTATGGGAGGAGGAGCTGTAAGTTCTGTTGCCACAGGAGAATTTGACAATAAAATCGAGCTGAATGCTGTTCAAAGATCCAATCCTGAAATGCAAAAGAGGGTGGCAAATGCCATCAGAGCCCTTGCTGAAATGGAGAACAACCCGATCATTTCCATCCATGACCATGGTGCAGGCGGACATCTTAACTGCCTCTCAGAACTGGTTGAGGATACAGGAGGAAAAATTGAGATCGAACAACTACCAGTCGGAGACCCCACCCTTTCGGACAAGGAAATTGTAGGAAATGAATCTCAGGAACGCATGGGACTGGTCATGCATAATAAGGATACAGACCTGCTGAAACGCATAGCTGACAGAGAAAGATCTCCTATGTATGTCATCGGAGAAGCAACGGGTGATCATCAGTTTACCTTTGAACGGAAAAATGGAAAAACCAAGCCTATAGACCTTAAACTGGAAGATATGTTTGGCAATCCGCCTAAAATGATCCTGAAGGATTCCAGCATTTCCGAAACATATGAAGACCTTGAATATCAACTGAAAAAACTCCCTGAATACCTTGAAGCGGTATTGCAACTGGAAGAAGTAGCCTGTAAAGACTGGCTTACCAACAAAGTAGACCGTTCGGTTACCGGAAAAGTAGCAAAACAACAATGTGCAGGTCCTTTACAACTGCCACTAAGTAACCTTGGGGTTAGTGCATTGGACTATCAGGGCATTAAAGGACTTGCAACTTCTGTAGGGCATGCCCCCGCCAGCGGTCTTGTTGATCCGGAAAAAGGATCCGTTTTGTCGATTGCCGAAGCATTGACAAATATCATCTGGGCCCCGCTTGAAAAAGGTCTTAAAGGAATATCCCTCAGTGCCAACTGGATGTGGCCGTGCAAAAATCCCGGAGAAGATGCCAGACTTTACGCAGCCGTAAAAGCGGCCTCAGATTTTGCCCTGGCGCTTGGAATCAACATCCCGACAGGTAAAGATTCCCTGTCCATGACTCAAAAATATAACGATAAAGTTGTGTATTCTCCCGGAACGGTAATCATTTCAGCAGGTGCTGAAGTAACGGACATCAATTATATCGTTGACCCTGTTTTGAAGAATGTACAAGATTCAGAATTATTGTATATCGGATTTTCTAAAGATGAATTCAAGCTGGGCGGTTCTTCATTCGCCCAGATATTGAATAAACTCGGGTCTTCCGTGCCAACCATCAAGGATCCTGCGTATTTTGTTCATGTATACGATACAATACAGGAGCTTATCAGCAGGGGAAGGATATTAGCCGGTCATGACATCTCAGCAGGTGGCATGATCACTGCTTTACTTGAAATGACTTTTTCAACTGTAGATACAGGGCTGGATATTGATATTTCCAGTTTTAACGAACCCGATATTATAAAAACATTGTTTGCCCAAAATCCAGGTGTGATTATTCAGGTAGACCGTGACGGCGATGCCCGAAAGATCCTTGAGGATAATGGCATTCAGTATCACTACCTGGGCAGACCATCAGATAAACGAAGGATACGTATTATTGACCTTCATACAGACCTGGATCTTGATATTGACCAACTCAGAGATACCTGGTACAGGACATCCTATTTGCTTGACAGAAAGCAAAGTGGTGAAGAAATGGCCCTCGAAAGGTTCAAAAATTATAAGAATCAGCCACTCGAATTCACCTTTCCTTCAAACTTCACAGGCAAACTTGATCAATATGGCCTGACGAAAAAGCGAAAAAAACAATCGGGCATCAGGGCTGCTATTATACGTGAAAAAGGTGTCAATGGCGATCGTGAAATGGCCTGGATGATGCATCTTGCCGGATTTGATGTGAAAGATGTACATATGACAGACCTTATATCAGGCAGGGAAACGCTGGATGATGTAAATCTGATCGTATTTGTGGGCGGATTCTCCAATTCAGATGTTCTTGGTTCAGCCAAAGGATGGGCCGGCGCATTTATTTATAATGAAAAGGCCAAAGAAGCGCTTGATAAATTTTATGCTCGGGAAGACACACTGAGCCTTGGTGTATGTAACGGCTGTCAGTTAATGATTGAACTTGGGGTAGTCACTCCTACTCATACTGAAAAACCAAAAATGGGACATAACATCTCACATAAATTTGAATCGGCATTTCTAAATGTTACCATCGCAAAAAATGATTCCGTAATGCTAAAAACACTTGAAGGAAGCCGCCTCGGTGTATGGGTAGCACATGGTGAAGGTAAAATCACTCTTCCAAAGGATGAGGCTGAATATCATATACCTATGAAATACAGCAACAAACAATATCCGGGCAATCCGAACGGTTCAGATTATAATGTTGCATCCCTGTGCTCTGAAGATGGCAGACATCTTGTTATGAT
>JBNKDZ010000623.1:0-25129 GCA_050288525.1 Cyclobacteriaceae bacterium | reverse complement strand
AAGGCTAAACTACTGACAGCTTTTAGTGTTTGAGTATAACAAACATCCGGAAATTCAATTCTTTAGGATCAGTCTGTATCAGAAATAAAATAAAAAAGGCTGCCCGATAGCAGCCTCTAAATATATTTTCAACGTATCTTAAAACGTTATCCCAAAGCTAAAGGCATTAAGCTCAGGCCCTCTGTTTTCATCAAACAGTTCGTTGAGATCGTAGTTTACGAAAAAATTAAAGTCTTCAAACCCTATGAGTGCCCTTATTCCATAACGGAAATTGTACAGGTAGAAGTTATCCCAGTCGCGCAGCTTGGATTTATCACCATCACGCTTTGATACTGCTTTGGTATAGCTGTTGATCCGGTAACCGACATACATGCCTATCCCGGCTTTAAGTCCTTTGGTATGGTATACGGTTTTCTTTTTAACATTACCTTCTTCTGTTACCCGCACCTTGGTTTTATATCCGAAATCAAGCATCGGAACCAGGTAAGCATCAACGTTCATAATGGTCAGTTTACTCTTTTTCATATTCATTTCAGGTTCCCAACGGTCAAAGATAATTTCATCCTCACCCTTTGTAACTCTGGTGTAGCTGTCCTGAAACTTAAAATTGTACCAGCTGATACCTCCCCCATAGTTTAAAGCCAGGGGACCGGTAATATGGGTCTGCCATGTCGGGGCAATCGCGATGTACCAGGAGCCCCATGGGCGAACAGCAAACTGGCTGTTGTCGACATCCGGATAATCGCCCTTTCCAATATAATTATTCATTCCAAAATCCATCACAGACACAAATCTGTTGCCGGGGCCGTGGTATTTGGTGGTTTTTTCGTATTTGTAGGTATAGTTGTATTCTGAATGATCCTTATCATCTGATCCATCTTCAAATTCTTTTTCCAGGTCACGGAATTCTTTCGATTCTGTCTTTTCTTTCAGATACATCACCCCGCTTGTATCTTCCAGGATCACTTCCTCCTCATCTTCCAGGTCTTTATCATCCGGCACTTCAATATCCTTCAGAATAGCATTCAGATCATATTGTTTTATTGCTTTCAGGTCCTCCTCATTATCCACCTGTATGATAATCTTACTTTTATCCCCAAATTGTATTTCTATGGTATCTTCCGGAGCTGTTTTCAGTATGCCGGGAGCTTTTGCTGTCACCTCTGACAGGGCCAGAGATAAAATCAAAGCTGTTAACAGATATGTATGTATGCGTTTCATAAGAATTAGTTTATTGTTTCTTTACCTGTTTTGTTAAATAATTTGTTGTTTAGTGATACGATGTCTTCTCTGACATTCATATACTTCGATTTATAATTATCGGCCAGGATCGTATTTTCGGCAATGTCTGTGATCTTGTTAAATCCTTTTTCAAGGATTGCTTTGGCATTACTCTTCCCGGATTTCTGATCTCCTGAAATATATTTTATCCTCACTGGCAGATATTTGACATCCTCAGATTCATGTGGGATTTCTGCTTCTGCCAGTTGCACAGGGAAGTCATCAGCTTCTTCCTCAATATGTTGCTCTTCCGGAGCCTCCTCGCCTGTCGATTCTTCCGAAACATATTCCGGATCAGGCTCGTTTACAACAACCTGACTGATTAACGGTTCTTCCTGTTCTTTCGGGATCTCAACAATTTCTTCAGGTATCGTATTGATATTATCCGATTCCTGAAGATCTGGCACATCTTCCACTGTCTCATCAGCTATTTTGGCTGGTTTAAGAGCCAGTTGTATTTCTTCCGTACGGGGACTGCCCTGCTTTCTGGTTTCCACAACCGTATTGCCTGAAACATCCCCTTGTAACCGGTACACCGAAATGCCTGCAATACCCATAAGAACGATTGAGGCTGCTATAGCCAGCCTTCTGAACAGGATCTTTCTGCGTTTCTCCTTCAGTTGATGGTTTAATGCATCCCAGGATCTTTCCGAAGGTTGTATTTCCAACGGTCCGATTTTTTCCTTAAAAAACCTGTCCAGTTTATTTGTCTCCATGGTCTGATAAACTTTTTTGTACAATCTCTTCTGTTTCGGAAAGCTTCTTTTGTAAATAAAACCTGGCCCTGCTCAATTGAGATTTAGATGTGCTCTCACTTATGCCAAGCATATCTCCGATCTCTTTATGAGAATACCCTTCTAAGGCATACAAATTAAATATGGTCCGGTATCCGGCAGGCATCTCCTTGATCATTTTCAGAAGATCCTCGGTATTAAGAGCCTGGCCCACGACTTCCAGGTCAGGCATTTTGTCTGCTTTTTCAATTTCTACTTCAAGGTACATCGTCTTATTTTTTCTGATAAAACCTAGTGCTTCGTTGATCATAATCCGTTTCATCCAGCCTTCAAAGCTTCCTTCTCCTTTAAAGGAAGATATCTTGTTGAAGATCCGCATGAAGCCGTTCATCATTACATCTTCAGCATCCTGCCGGCTATTCAGATATCTGTTGCATAAACCAAGCATCATAGCTGCATACTTGGTATACAACATGTGCTGGGCCTTCGCATTGTTCTTTTTACAGGCCTGTATAAGTTCGTGTTCTGAAGATGATTTCTTGATTTCCAGCTTCATTGATTATGATCTACATGTTGTAGATGATGATTCCCGTCCTGAAGTTGCATCAGGTTCGTCTTTTTTAATAATACGCCTTATTATTGATCCGTATGGTCAAATCTGTGTATGTGCCCGGCGCTACTTCTACCGGACCGACATTCCCTTTCCCGTCAAATTTATACACAAAAAAACCATCCCCTTCCTTCACAAGAAGTGTGTATTTACCCGGTGGCAGGGAAATAGAAAATAATCCGTTTGTATCTGTTTTATAAGACCCGATCTTTTCAGAGGATATCTGATGCAACAGGCTTCCTTTGTGAACCACATCACTCATGTGGGTCAACTTATATATGAATATCTCTCTTTCAACAGGAACGCCTTCGACGCGCCTGATATAGGATGTATCGTTCGGTGAGGGCATAACATTCCCTTCAATAAGCAATACGTTCCCTTTTATTCCCTGTTGTACAGGTTGAGCCTTCACTGAGAAGGAGTGGCATGACACCATCAACAGAGCTAGTATGAATTTTTGTTTAATGCATTCCATGTTGGTATATACGATGATTCCTGCTAAAAATACCGAAATAATTATGCCAAAATTTAATGAATTATGACACGTTGTCAGATTTTTTCCTGCAAAATAATGGATATTCGGATTGGAATGAAATTTGACCGGAAAGGGTCAAAATCAAAACATCGAATTGTTATGCAAGAAAAAGGGAACATATCAATACACACCGAGAATATTTTTCCGATAATTAAAAAGTTTTTATACTCAGATCATGAGATCTTCTTACGGGAGATCGTTTCGAATGCTGTTGATGCCACACAAAAAATAAGGCGATTGGCATCGATCGGCGAATTCAAAGGAGAACTCGGTCCTGACAAAGTAGAGGTCAAAGTTGATAAAAAGAAAAAGACCATCACTGTAAGTGATCACGGAATCGGAATGACCGCCGAAGAGATCAAGAAATACATTAATCAGATCGCATTTTCAGGAGCTACTGAATTTATAGAAAAATACAAGGAAAAAGGGGATGCCTCTCAGATCATCGGTATGTTCGGTCTTGGTTTCTATTCAGCCTTTATGGTTTCTGAAAAAGTAGAGATCGTCACCAAATCATATCAGGAAGGCGCCGAACCGGCCCAATGGATCTGCGACGGAAGTACCGAATTTGAGATAAACCCGACAAAGAAAAAGGAAATCGGTACGGATGTGATCCTGCATATTGATGATGAGAATAAAGAATTTCTGGAAGATTACAAGATCAGGGATATCCTCACCAAATACTGTAAATTCCTGCCGGTGCCCATCGTTTTTGGAGAAAATGAGGAAATTAAACGAGATGACAAAGGTGAACCACTGAAAGATGACAAGGGAAATGAAGTAAAAGTCAAAACAGAAAATGTCATCAACAATCCGAGCCCGCTGTGGACAAAAGCACCTGCAGACCTGAAAGATGAGGACTACCTGGCATTTTATAAGGAGTTATATCCGTTTGCTGAAGATCCGTTGTTCTGGATCCACCTGAACGTTGATTACCCGTTCAACCTGACCGGGATCCTCTATTTCCCGAAAGTCAAAAAAGATATTGACGTCAATAAAAACAAAATACAGCTTTACTCCCGACAAGTATTTATCACAGATGAAGTGAAAGACATCGTTCCTGAGTTTCTGATGTTGCTACACGGAGTGATCGATTCACCGGACATCCCGTTAAATGTGTCGAGAAGCTTCCTGCAATCAGATGGGAATGTTAAAAAAATTAATTCGCACATCACCAAAAAAGTTGCCGACAAACTCAGCGAGTTGTTCAAAAAAGACCGTAAGGCGTACGAAGAAAAATGGGAAAGTCTGAATGTATTTGTAAAATACGGCATCATCAGTGAAGAAAAATTCTACGAAAAAGCACAGAAATTTGTATTGCTGGAAAACGTAGATAATAAATTTTTCACTATTGACGAATACAAGGAACACATCAAAACCAACCAGAAAGATAAAGATGATAACCTGGTATTTATCTACTCTTCTGATCCTTCTAAACAGGATACCTACATTCAATCTGCCAAAAATAAGGCCTTTGATGTTTTGAAACTGGATAACATCCTGGACAATCACTTTATCAACTCCATGGAGATGAAACTCGAAAAGACCCGCTGGAAACGTGTCGATTCGGAAATAGCCGATAAATTGGTTGAAACGGATGAAAAGAAAGAAAGTGTCCTTTCAAAGGATGATGAAGAAAAGATCAAAAAATTGTTTGAAGAAGCCATCAGTGATCAGAACACCAATGTGCAGATTGAATCTCTGGCAACCGATGAGCTTCCGGTAACGATCGTTCTGCCCGAATTTATGCGACGCATGAAAGATATGTCACACCTTGGAGGTGGGGGAATGATGATGGGAGGTCTTCCGGATCAATACAATGCCATCATTAACGGAAATCACCCTATTATCTCAAACATCCTTAAAACAGATGATGAGAATGCCCAAAAAGAAATGGCTGTTCAGGCATACGAACTGGGATTGTTATCTCAGAATCTGCTTACCGGATCCAAACTTACGAGCTTTATCCGACGTAGTGTCGATTTCATATCAAAATAGATAATAAGATTTGTTTAATAAAAAGCTGCCTTTTTCCGGGGCGGCTTTTTTTATTTCTACCGTTATCTGCATAAAAAAATCTTTTTTTTTCCGAATTAGAAACCCATCTCTTTGTATAAAAAAAGTTCTTTATGTCTATTTTTTTTGTCTTTAATTCTAAGGTTTGCTCTTGACCATACGCTATCAGATTTATTGTACAATCACGTATAAAAAATTTAAAAAGAGAAGAATTACATGTAAACTAATTATTTATGGTATTTATCATAAAATACTGTATTACTGTATTTTATGAAATACAATTTTTTTTCAAAGAAATTAACACCCCAAACAAAACCACAGGCATTTTTGAACAATTCCAATAATTCATTCTTAAATACACACACTTTTCTTGCACCGTACTCAGAGCGTTTAATCTCAGAAACGGTGCATATTATTTCTCCCCATCTTTGTAGTGACACAAAAAATGAACAGATTTATGGAACGCAGGGACAGGAAAAATCCGGTATGGATGACGTACAGAAGTTTTTTAAAAATTGCTTTATCATTCGTACTATTCACATTATTCATAAACACAACATTACTCGCGCAAATACAAAATGTTGTAAGACCAACAGGAATACTACCATATCTTGAATATCTGCCTGAAGGGTATGAATCATCAGGAGAACTATATCCGGCGATCATCTTTTTACATGGATTCGGTGAAAAAGGTGACGGTTCGGATTCTCAGATATGGAGAGTTGCAAAAAACGGCCCTCCAAAGCTTATTGAGCAGGGTGATAAAATGTGCTTCAATGTAAATGGCAAAGAAGAATGCTTTATCGTAATTTCTCCACAAACAAATGCCGACTGGCAAATTCACTGGATCCACAATCTTGTCGACTATGTAAAAGACCGATACAGGATTGATCCAAACAGATTATACCTGACAGGACTAAGCCTTGGAGGATATGGCACCTATGCCGGTGCAGGAGGAAAAACAGATGTTCCAAACAAATTTGCAGCAATTGCACCCGTTTCAGGAAAAGCGCTGTGTCCTCATGCTGAATATGTAGGATCCATGAATATTCCTGTATGGGAATTTCACGGTGATCTTGATACAGCAATACCCGTATCTGAAGCATACAAGGCTATTGATTGTGTTAAATCGGGAAATCCCGCCATCGAGCCCATACTTACTATTTACGAAGGCGTTTACCACAATTCCTGGGACAGAGCATATCGAACAGACCACTATTATCATTCACCCAACTTATATGAATGGTTCCTGAGCTATCAGCTTGACGGAGAAATACCTCCTGAAAGGGTCAGCATCAGTGCAGGTCCGGATGAAAGTCTTATGTCAGGTGAAGATTCAATCGTATTGGTAGGAAAAATTCTTTCAGGTACTGATCAGGTAACAACCTGCTGGTGGAACCAGGTAAATGGTCCGGCACTTGATCCTTCCTGTGAATTTAAACAGGACACCCTTATTATCCGAAATGCCTGTACCGGTTCGTTTGATCTCAGCTTCAATGCGACAGATGATAATGGCAATACATATTCGGATAATATGATCCTGAATGTACTTCCTGCAGATCAGGGATTTGAACTTATCGTAGATAACAACAGCAGCAATACACAATCTGCCGGAACATGGATAAGAAGTGGTGCCGGAGGAGACCAGAAATACGGGATCGACTACTTCCATGATGGAAACAGTGACAAAGGGAACAAAACCTTCACGTATTCCTTTGATGTGCCCGGTCAAGGTGAATATCAATTGTTTATGTACTGGTTTGCCTATTCAAACAGGGCTTCAAACACCAAAGTTGAGATCCATGACGGCACAAATGTCACTACCATGGAGGTTAATCAGCAGATCAACGGAGGAAAGTGGAACAGCCTGGGTGTGTTCACCATCTCGGATCACGTAGATGTGGTTATCTCCAACGAAGGAACGAATGGTTATGTAGTTGCTGATGCTGTAAGGATCATAAATGTTTCGGACATTATTGAAGATCCTACTCCGGCACCGGCACCTGAACCCGTAAATTCATTGATCATTGACAACACCAACAGTGGGTTCTCCTGCTCAGGAAGCTGGGTGACAAGCGTGGCAGGAGGAGATCTCAAGCATGAAATCAACTATGTTCATGACGGCAACAGCCAAAAAGGCTTGAAATCTGCAGCTTTCAGCAGCAATGAACTGGCTGGCGACTATGAAGTTTTCATTAAATATTTTCCATATACCAACCGAGCCTCAAATACTCCGGTAACAATACATGACAACGCAGGGCCTACTACCTTGTATCTCGACCAGCGTACAAGATCATCCGAATGGGTATCTTTAGGAAGTTATACATTCGATGGCAGTGGCAGTGTGTCCATATCAAATGCAGGAACAGACGGTTATGTTGTGGCAGATGCAATCCGATTTGAAAAAGTGCCCAATGGCTCTATTCGGAAATCTGCTTCGGCGAAGGAAGTTAGCGCTGAACTGATAGCATCCGCCCTTTCGGGAACTGCTTACCCAAATCCGACTTCGGGTCTTGTACGGGTTGATCTTTCGGGAAATTCAGGTTCGGCATATAAGCTTACCGTATTAAACAGTAACGGACACGTGGTTTTAAATAAAGATTATACTTCATCTTCGGTAATCGATCTCAATCTGGAAAATCTGAATACAGGTTTATACATCCTAAACATTCTGGAATCTGATTCAGGACTATCCAGAACAATGAAAATTGTCAAGAAGTAGTATAAACAAAGTTTCTATAATAAAAAAGGCTGTCAAAATAATGACAGCCTTTTTTATTATTGCTAAAATTTTATTTTAGATCTTTTTCTCTATTTCAGCGATCTTATCGTCACAACCTTCATGTCCGAAAGCTTTGGCTTTTTGATAAAGTTCCAATGCTTCCTGATAAGTTTCTTTTTTCTTCTTGGGAGCAAGCTTTGTACGGCGGGCAGCTTCTTCTACTGCTTCACCACGTGCAAAATATGCTTCAGCTTCGGTCATCTGAGATTTGATCATGATCTCCTGGATACGATTTTCCAAGAGCATAAGCTCTTCTTTTTTCTGTTCGATATCCATTTCCATATCACTGATCTCAGCAGTTTGTAGATCAACGATGTTCAACAAATTATTGTTTTCGGATTTGTATTTTTCAACATTCTCCTGTAAAACAGCTATTTCTGCCCCTTTGGCAGTAAGATCTTTTTTTAGCCGCGCAATGGTACCTGCATATTTTTTGTTAATTGAAGAAGAATTCTCAAGTTCTTTTTCGAGATTGAGAAGTTTCTGTTCTGTTTCACTAACATAATTGTTGATGTCCTGCATCCTGTCAACAAAATCATTGTATTGAGTTCCTTCTTCCAACTCAAGTTTTAGTGCATTTCGTGCTTTATCAATGCTGTCCATCAACGTACCTACTTCTTCAAGGGTAGATACAGCCAGCTGGGTTCTGTTGAGTTCAGCCTGCAGGTCCTGATTTTCCATCTTTAATTTCTCATTTTCCTCCTTTAAACCACAGGAGGCAACAAGTAATAGCACTGGTAATAGGATTAAAATCGATTTTTTCATAACACAAATATTTTGGAGTTGATATAAATTTTTCTTTTGTGATACTGATATAGCCTGTGAAATTAAAATCAAAAATGTTAAAATAAAATTCTATTTATCTGTATTTTTATTCAATTGCATTTTTTGTTGGCATCATTGAATTATTTAAACAACATGATTTCGGGATTATTTATTGTGTTAACACATTTTTCATAATCCTTTCATTGATACGGATCTCAAGTCGGTCATAATCAAACTTTTCCTCCGGCTCCTGATACAATTTTTCCCGAAACAGATCCATAAAGTCGTTCAGATACACCCTTGCCTTCCATAATATTTTGAAGCAAATGCATTTTATTCCCGTAATGCCCGCTTGCATCATCGTATTTCACAATTCTCTATTTTTACTTCAATTATTACCTCCTGAAGGAATTATCAGGAATTTATACTATCTTAAACAAACGTTAAAAGGTTGTTTTTACGTATTTAATTCTATATTTAATTTAGAAATAAGCACTACTTTTTATGTAAAACCTACTTTTAAATTTAACTAAATCCTAAAATTACAGACATGAAACGATTATTTTTTATGATTATTTGTGTGTTTGCGTTCACAAATATTTTTAGTCAAAACAATGTGAAAGACCTGATCAATCAGGGTATTACACTTCATGACGAGGGCAAATACAATGAAGCAATAGAAATGTATAAAGCAGCTATTGCGATGGATGAAAAATCTTCCACTGCACATTATGAGCTTGCCTATACCTATCTTACCATAAAAGAATTTGATGAAGCAATTAAACAATGCAAAGTCGTTATAAAGCTGAATTCAGGGAGTCTTGAGGAAGCCTATTCGGTATTGGGAACCTGTTATGACCTTACCGGGAAGCCTTCCAAAGCGATCAAAACCTATGAAAAGGGCATAGCGAAATTACCCGGGTACTACCTGTTACACTTCAACCTGGGACTGACCTGTTTTAATCAACAGGAATATGATAAAGCGGAGGAAGCATCCATCAAGGCCATTACTATCAATCCGATGCATGCCAGCAGCCATATGCTTCTGTCTTCTGTTATGAAAAAAAAGGGCAGCAAGGTCAAATCCATTCTTCCCCTGTATTATTTTCTAATGCTCGAACCGGATACACAACGTTCACTGAATTGTTACAAAAGTCTGATAGAACAACTGGGACAGGGCGTCGAAAAAAAAGGGACCAATCTTAATACGATTACATTACCATCTAATTCTGATCCCTTTGGTCCGGCAGAATTGGCAATAGGCATAGTATTGGCATCAAAATATACAGAACAAATTGAGGATAAAAACGAACTGGAACTTTTTGCAATGATCACGAAAAGTATTTTTTCTATGTTGGGAGAATTGAAAAAAGACAATACAGGGCTTTGGTGGGACTTGTATGTGGATACGTTTTACAACCTGGTTGAAACGGACAACTGGGAAGCCTACAGTTATTACATTTCCATTTCAACGGAAAATGAACTTATTGGCACGTGGTTTTCCGAAAACGAAGACAAAATGCAAAAATTCGCCAACTGGATGGGAGAATAGTTTGCATAGGGCATGGTGCACAGCGCGTAGCGCTTGAATCTCCTATTATCATTATTACTTTGTTCAATACTGGTGAAATGAGGAGGAAGCCTTGCTATAACCACTCCTTTTAACAATATTGACCATTATTTAAACCTGTACGATGCCCCATATTTCTGAATACTTACGATCTTTTGCCCTGTTTACAAAAATAACTCTGGCCTGTGCGCTGACCCTGATCTTTTATGGTTATCTGTCTCGTTGGCTGGACATCTATTTTTTTTGGGAAAGCATGTCCATAGGATATACCCTGCTGATAATCGGATTAATAAGCCTGTTGGCTGACGGTATCCGGATAAAGAAACATTTGAATAAAAAAACCCTGCTAAATAAGATCGGGATCGGGGTTATGGTATTTTTCCTTGTTTTGGAAATCATATTTGCTGCGGTTATCCCACATTCAATGGCTTATAAAACTGCTAAAGAACACATTAAGAGTGATCCGGAGCTTATTAAAGAACTTGGTGAGATCAATAGTTTCGGATTGATACCCACCGGAGGGATTGAGATTTCAAACGATTCCGGCGGAGAGTATGGATCTGCCAATTTTAACATGATCATCAAAGGACAGAAAAAATATAAAGAAGTGTCAGTATTTGTAGTTAAAAATGTTGATACTGACTGGAAAGTGACCGCTATTGAATAATAGTGAAAAGTGGGAAAGTGGAAAGTGTGAAAGTATGAAAGTGGAAAGTTAAAAGTTATAAAGTTGGAGTGCATTATCAAAATGGTAAATAAAAAGCTTTTTTCTGCTCTTTTTTCCTTAGGTTGACAGCTATGGTGAGACACGAACCAAGGCAATGGGTTGATCCCAAGTCAGTCCTTTCCTCTATTCAATCCTTGCTCCTTCCTTGCTCCTTGTTCCTTTTTTCACCATCTCTGACAAACAATCGATCCACAGCTCTTCAGAATTGAGGCTCTCCACCAGTTGCCATTTTTCGCCTCCGTGTTCGAGGAAGACCTCTTTGAATTCTTCTCCTACTTCAATGGTCGTTTCGAGACAATCGGCGACAAAAGACGGGCAAAAAACCAGGATGCTCTTCTTCCCTTCACCGGCAAGACGTTTTATTTCGTCTTCCGCATACGGCTGTATCCAGGGATCCTTGCCCAACCGCGACTGAAAAACCACCGAGTAATCGCCCTCTTTTAACCCCAGGGCATCAGCGAGTTTGCGGGAGGTCTGAAAGCACTGTGCTCTGTAACAAAACCGGTTTTTAGAATGGTAAACACTGCAGCACTGATAATTGATCCTGCAATATTCATCAACAGAAGCTTTGTGGATCTGCCGTTCGGGTAGTCCGTGGTAACTAAAGAGCACATGATCCCAGGAATGTTCAGACAGATATTTTTTGCCTTTTTTAGCAAATGCCCTGATCATTTTCGGATGATCCGGATACTGGCTGATAAATTGGGTTTCCGGGATGTTCTGCCATTTGCTGATCACCTTCATTACCGCTTCATGTACGGATCCGGTCGTAGCTGAAGCATATTGCGGAAAGAGTGGAATGACAATTATTGAAGTAACATTGACAGTCTTCAGAATCTCCAGAGCTGACTTTATGGACGGATTCTGATAACGCATACCCAATACCACTTCAAATTCATCTCCGAGAAGTTTTTGTAGCTTGTCCCGTACATCGGTGCCATGAAACATCAGCGGTGAACCGCGATCTGTCCATAGTTTGGCATAAACCTTTGCTGATTTAGGAGCCCTGAAAGGGGCGATGATCCCGTTGACCAGCAGCCATCGGGAGAAGAAAGGGATATCGATCACCCTGCCGTCCATAAGGAACTCACGGAGATATTTACGTACATCTGCCACAGAAGGGCTGTCGGGTGTTCCGAGATTCACCAATAATACGCCGGTCTTTGCTTTTACCACTTTTTTGCCGATTTTGATTGATAATTCAAAAATAGAAGTAAACTTTTAAAAACAAACATTGTTGAGACAACCTTTGGTAACAATTATTTGTTTGTGTTATAATCACGAAAAATATGTGGAGGAAGCAATCCTTTCTGCTGTAAATCAGGATTATCGGCATACCGAACTGATCGTCGTTGACGATGCCAGCAGCGATAACAGTCGTGAGGTCATCTCCCGTCTCGCTGACAGGTTCAGCTTTAAGGTGATCATCAATGACAAAAACCTCGGGAATTGTCAATCTTTCAACAATGCTTATCGACAGTCGAAAGGAAAATATCTCATTGACCTGGCCGCAGATGACCTGTTATTGCCCTCCAGAGTCTCAGAAGGTGTGAAATCATTTGAGGAACATGGCGAACCATACGGAGTAAACTATTGCAATGTCATGTATCTCGACGAAAAAGGAATGACCACAGGTACACATTTTAAGAAAGAGCCTGGGTTATCGGGTGATCTATACAAGGTATTGCTTGAGCGGTATTATCTTCCCACGCCTTCCATCATGATTGACCGGAAGGTACTGGAGACCCTTGGGGGATATGATGCGACCCTCCGTTATGAGGATTTTGACTTTTTTGTACGATCATCACGACAATTTTATTATGTCTATACGGATACGGTTTTGGTCGGAAAAAGAATTCTTCCAAAATCGTTATCAAAAAAGCAATTTAAACGAAAGAACAGCCATCAGCTATCAACGGCTATGGTATGTGAAAAAGCCCTGATGCTCAACAAAGACGAAGAAGAGCATAAAGCACTGGCCAACAGGGTTATTTATGAACTTAAATGGTCGTTGATCACTGAAAACTGGGATGTGGCAAAGCGATTTATTGCTATTTTAAGGAAGCTTCATAAAAAGCCATTGCATATGCTGATCGCCAGGGGCATCATGTGGATAAGGCCTAAATGGCATGGCGTTTTTAAGAGTAAATAGTTGAGGGCTTGGAATCAGGGCAGTTTAACCCATCCCCAGGCTCCACCATACTTTTTCGATCACCTGAAGGTTGGTCAGGTCTCCGGTTTTGGTAAAGCCCGATCCCGAAGACTAATCCAACGTTTCGAGGACTTCCTGTTCTTCAGAACACTATCCATTCTCACTTAGCTCTTTCAACCAATTGCATGTATTCTCATAATTTTCACTTTTATAAAAATTATCATAATCGCTTCCAAAGGAAGATCCCAGAAGGGTCATACTTGGATGTGCTTCATTAATTTCAATTTCTTCTATCAACTGCAGGGCTTCGTTTGCTGTTGCTATGCGTATGGCGTCAAAATGCTTTTGCTGATCTTCCGGAACCGGTTTAGATTTTTTAGTTTTTTTACGTTTATATTCATCCGTGGGCCAGCCGTCCCGCTGGTATAAGGCCGATTCCGAAGCCCGAAGCAGGCCGTTTATCCGGAACAGTTTTAAGTCTTTTATCAGCTTCTGTTTCTTTTCCGAATCACAAAGTTCAGCTGTTCGGTGTACACAATCTGAGAAAACCTTCCAGTCATCTTCAGCCCCTTCGAGCCCCAGTGCCAGCCGTGTTTTCCACCTTCTTGCATGCTGAATTGCGAAACGTGGTCCGTGTTCAACACAATGATCGAGAAACGGGATCGCATATTCGAAGGCTCTCCGCTGAACAGCTGAATATGCAATGGCTCCTGCAAGATGAGCCGTTAACTCCTGAATACACATTTCATCTGCTTTTACTGTATCAAACAGTTCTGTTGCCACAGGGATAATTTTATGCAAATCCAGAAAATTGTCTCTATAAATAAGCTCTGCCGCCTCTTTAATACATTTTCTTCTTTGTAATGGCCGGGAGTCTTTGACCATTTCTACAAGTGATTTGAGAAGTGGTAATTCTCTTGCCTGTGCTTTTCCGTTAAATAGTTTTTCGGCAAAAATATTTGTGTTATCCGGAAGTAACTTTTTACGTACTGCCTTGTCGAGTTTTTTAAGTAAAACTATTGCTTCCTTGATCTCTGCATTTTTCTCAGGAGTTTCAGGATCTTCAATGACACACAGAACTTCTAAGGCATCTTCATCCTTAAGTTCTTTACAAAACGCAACAATCTCATCACCAAGTTCATAACAGATATCTTCAGCTATATGAAAATAAATATAGGAACTGCTATATTGGGATACCGGGATCAGGTCAGACCACCCCAGGTGCCACCATACTTTTTCGATCACCTGAACGATGTTGGTCAGGTCGCCGGTTTCGGTAAAGCCCGGTCCACTGAACGTTACGGAACGGCCATTACGTGAAAAGGTTATCCCTTCAACCTCCGGCAATGGTATATGTTCATCTTCATATGCTGCATTCCAGAATGCTTCTAAAGCTTTTTGTGCGAAATCTTCCATTTTTATAATTTCATATTTTGTTTTATTTCATTTCAAGCAGAACTGTTTCGAGTTGTCCTTCTCCTGCCCTCCAGACTGCTAAGACTTCTGCTTCATCATTTCTCAGTTCCAGATTATCATCTTTACCGCGATATTCAAAACCAACACATCTGGATGCCTGGTGGGTTTGACAGAGCAGAAGCAGGTGATATTGAAGCTTTTCATTTTCCACTTCCTGCAACAGTTGTTTCCATTCCTCTTTAACTTCGACCAGATCAGGATCTTCTATTAAATCTGCTGTCAGCATAGAATCTTCTCCACCCATGGTATATGTGGCTGTCTGCATAGCATTAAAAAGTGACCCATCTGTAACAACTCTCCTCCAGATTCGTGCATAACCACATATTTCTTCTAAATCAAGACCTTTTTCCCTGACATGCGCTGCCAGTCTGTTTCCTGCAACTGTATATGAATATTCTGACTTTTTACATATGTCTGCCAATGAAGCCGGCAAATCTTCATCAAAATCTTCCGGACTGAATTCAAAAACGGATTGATTTAAATCGGATTTGTATCTGGTGACAAAAAGTTGTTTTTCTCCTGAATCATATTTTCCGGCTCCCTCAAACAAAGATGGCTTCTCAAGTTCATCAAGAGAGACCTCTTCCTCAAAGACTTCCTGATCCGCCCAAAAGTATAACAGGTATTGTTTGTCAGGATCAAATTTTGATACTGGTTTTTTCAGCAAAACATCAAAAGCATGTTCCAGTTGCAATTCCCAAAATGTCCAGCTTTCAGGTTTGTTATAATCTTTAAGGTATTGTAATAATCGTTTTTTAGATTCTGCTTCAGGATATTGTTTAAGCGCACGTTTAAGTTCATAGGGATTTTTACCGGTCCTCTCTAACTCGATGGAATAATGTGGCTTTCCATCTCTCAGAAGTTGCTGTATTTTTTCATCTTTTACATCACTAAAGGATTCTTGAAAATATTCAAGAAACTGTGGGTTGACCTGTAATGTTCTTAGTATGGCTGGATAGGCTTCGGTATACCTCTCCAAACACAAAAATGAAGATGCCTTGTAATATATGGCCAGATCATAATCCGAATCAAAACCAAGAGCTTTGTCACATAATTCAAGGGTTGAGATATAATTGCCAGATAAGTAATGAGCATGGGCTTTGGCAATTACTAAGTCCTTATTAAGATTTTCATATTCCGGCACTGAATTCAGAAACTCAATAGTTTTCTGAGACTCCCCTTTACTATTCAGGATAATGGCCTTATTCAGACAACTATAAGGCCGGAAACGATCACCTGCTTGGGTATGCTCAATCAGATCTTCATACCCCTGTAATGCAATATCCATAAAGCCGTTCTGGTGCGCGTAAAGTGCCTTATTAAAAATAAAGCTGCTTTCAATATAGGTATGTCCGGGATCCGGTGTTTTAATTTGTATGTCATAGCTATTCAGCACTTTATCATGTTCCTTTTGCTCTTTATAAAACGGAATAATATCGTCTGCAAATGACCGTTTCCTGACATTACCACTCTTTATCCATGTATCAATAAATGAATATACTTCCTCTGTCTTATTCATTTTTTTCAGGAGCCGGAATACAGAACTGTATATGCCTTCTTTACTTTCCAGGTTATTAATTCTTTCATCACTAACAGATGAAAGGATCTCAATAGCTTTGTTATAGTATTCAAGCGCTTTATCATTCAGGTTATGATACTCCTGTAAAAAATAAGCAACCCTGGAATATGCCACATACTTTTCATACGCTCCATCACACACCTCAAACATTTTATCATAGCATTCTACTGCTTTTGTATTTTCTTTCAAATACATTAAAATATCGCCTTTCTGTTCCAGGTAATGTCGGTTATCAGGAGATAATTCCAGCGCCTTTTCAATACATTTCAACGCATTTTTTCCTTTATCTTTTAAATTAAGATAATAGTCGGCAAAGGCACTCCAACCTTCAGGATTTTCCGGATTAAAAGCAATCGCATTCTTCAACGCAGTTTCTGCTTTTTTATGCCGTTCATATCGCACATGAATTTTCCCAAGATACAGCCATGCTTCCGGATTCTCCTTATTTTCGTCAAGCGCTTTATTGAAAGATTTCAGGGCTTCATATTCCGCGTCATTATAATGTGCAATCCCTTTTTTCAAAAAATCTGATTTCATAATCTTGTCCTTTTTTAAAAGCTATTTCTCTTCTATCCATCCCAGGTATTCAGGGTATTTTTCCAAAACTTTAAAATCTTCCAGACAGGATTTTATCATGGATTTATCGGGCATCTGGCGGAGGTGGTCCATTGTCTTCTGCTCATCACCGGTCTCGATTATTATTACGGCTTTATTGATAAAAAATGAAGAAGACTGATTCCCCTCAGTGCTGTCATTGGCAAAACATTGTCCCCTGTCATAGGAACGTAGGGCTTCTTCATTATTTTTAAGGTAATTAAACGCTATTCCCCGCTGCATCCAGGCATAGTAGTGATCCGGGTTCACCGCTATCGATCTTTCAGCACAGAACAACATTTTTCCCCAATCCTCAATCTCATAATAATTATATGTCAGGTTGTTCCATCCGCCATTATAATTCAAATTCTTCTTTATATATTCTTTATGTGCTTTAATCTTACTGTTATCTCCCTTATCAACATCAAGAAATGACTTGTCAAATTTTTTGTCAAATACCGGGGGTAATTTCCTGTTTTTCATCAATTCTCTCTGCAGTCGCAGATAATTGAATTCGGTATATGCGTCCGGCTCGTTTAAAAGGGCTTTTATAAATGAAACCGTATCGGTAACCCAGGAGTCCGGATGTGTGCTACAGCGTTGAAGCAGGGGCTCAAGAGCTTTATCATTCAGAAAATAATAATGCCAAAGCCAGTGGACAGCCATATAATTCTTTTCTATTAGCTCTTTACCTGGTTGTGGAAATGATTTTTTAGCATCTTTCAGCCTTTCTTCACTGAAATAATATCGATTGAAATATGTTTTGTATTCATCTTTAAATTCAGAAGATATTTCCTCCCGCTTCTGTAAAAAATTCGTTAGCTTTTTCGGGACCTTCTCCTTCGTCAATTCTCGGATCAACCCGGCTGTTTTGTTCACTATTTCACTGGTATCCTTTTCACATTCTGCCAAATACGACTCCAGATTCGGATCGTTAAGAAGAAAGAGATGCCACAGCCAGTAGATCTTGTCAGCAGATGGTGGTAATTTCTCGCTATGTTTTTTGGAGAATTCAAGAAATTTGGGAGGACCTGTGTAAATCTCTTCGAAATGCATTATCAGCCACTCAGCTCTTTCATACAGTTTATGTGTGGTTGTTTTTGATGAGGCAGTGGGCGTTACACCGGAGATCATTGTTAGTATCTCATCAAAGTCAGAGCTTGCGGTCAGATTGACATGATCTTTCAGTTCTTTTACCCCGTTAATAACCTGCTTAAAATCTTCCGGATTAAACTCCCCTTCTTCAACCTCGTCATAATCCACCTGAAACTCTTCACTCAGCCTTTCCCATATCTCCCAAATCTTGTTTAAATAGAAAAATGAAGCAATGCTGTCAGCAATAAAACTGAACTCTCCGGTACCGGGATCATAAAGGTATACTTCCGAACTGTTTTCAGAAAGCTCAACAAAATATCCCTGACCTCCGCCATCACTTCCAATAAATAAGGTATTTGAAAAATAAGAGATCATGCTGTAGTAATCGTTATAGATCCCATCAACCGATAACTTCCAGTCAACGTTGTCAAAACAGGTCAGTCCAAATTCAAAATCAAGCTCGTTTTTACCTATAAAATCCAGGTAGAGCGCTGTATGTTTGGAAATATTGATACCCAATTCCTTACTGAATTTCTGAACGAGATCAATTGCCTTTGAGCGTTTTTCAGCTCCGGACTTTTTCATGTCGTTGAAAAACATGTCGGGGTAGTAATTTTCCAGTGTTGGCAGGATTTCTTTTTGTTTAGGGGGTGCTGCCTTAAAGGATTTGTGTTTCTTTTTTGTAATTGGGACTTTATACTTCTTCCCTGATGCATCTACAATCATCCGTTCCTTACCTCCATATACCATATCCGGTTCAGGGATCATCAGGGGTTCCCAGGTTGTTCCGTCAGAGGTGATTTCATGCCACCATGTACCTTTTTTGGCTCCCCGGCAAATCAGGCTGTCATTTAGGTTGTACAATTTGATGGATTCTAACTTGTTTACAAGTTCAAATCTCTTTTCCTTTTCATTGAGCTTTAGAATACCTTTTTTTGTCGCTACATATGCATTTCCATTCCACAGTACAGAATCAAGATAAAAATAGGTATCCATAATTTCTACGGGACATTCAATTCGTGTCCATTCACCGTTTTCCAATAGCCAGAAATTGCTTTCTTTAACATCACCGGGATTTTTACTTACTTTTCCCTTATCTATGGTAGCAATAGCGGCAAGAAGCGATCCGTTTTCAAGAAACAGCAGGTTTTCAACTCTGACAGCATGCTCAACCGGCAATACTATCTTTTCCATTTTTCCTTCCTGCCATTTAACCAGACAGTCATTTCTTCCATGACTATGGCCCAGACCGATATAAACAGTATTATTTCGTTTTGAAGCAGCTATAGAGCAGGCACTGTAGGGGCCCAGATCCTCACAATGCCAGAGATCGTCTTTTCGAATATGGAGTGATGCCTTTTTCTCAGTAAATGATAAACTCATTTCAAAAAGGCAAAAGAGCGTATCCTCCAGGGGGCTTTCACCACTAAAACCACCCACATATTTGGCGGAAGAAGGAGCCTCATCTCCTGAAGAAATTTTATACCAATCGCCCTCTTTATAAGCTACAATAGGGCGTGATGCTATATACGAAGTGCCATTTGTTGAAGTCCAGCTGTTCTTTGCATCCACAAAACGACACTCATTTATTTCTTTCGTGTCTTTCAGGTTAAAGCTGTACATATCGGAACACTCTTTTCCAAGTACAACTGCTTCATCTGCAGATTTGCCAAAGATTGCCTCGGTATATAGCTGAGGCCAATCGGTATTTTTTTTATTTCCCATAGTTATTAAGTTTTATTTTAATTTCTTTAGCAGGTGATTTGGGATGTAGGACGTTAAAGCACTACATCCCACAATTTTATTTATCGAACTAATCCTTCAACCACCATTGTCCTTCGGGATAATTATGTTCATTTTCGGTAAGCCATTTATCCCATGCCTCAATGTGCTTTTCCTGTATGACGAGAGGTGCATTATCATCAAAAGGCAGTTTTTTACCTGTATAAATCATCAACGGTTCTTGCTGTCTTGAACGCCTTTCGGGCCATGGATCTGTAAAGGAATTGTACCAATTCCGGAAGTTTATCGGTTTCCCTCCGGCCAGACGTACCGATGGGTCAAATCTGTCCTTGTTCTTATTCCACCATCTGGTCCACCAGGGTGTCCGTTCTTCGGGTGTATACTCAAGATCTACATCATCAGCGGCTACACCGGTAAGAATTTCAAGTGCTTCATTGGCTGCTCTCCAATAATCTTCTTCTTCTGATGCGATCTGTTTCAAAAGGACCGGAACAGCTTTAATCGACCCACAAAAGCCTAAGGCGCGGATAAGTTCGGTTTTCCAGCAGGGATCTTCTGTTTGTTCAAGGCGTTCGCAAATGAAATCCAAATCTTCAGGTTTCCCATAATCGGCATAATACGAGCAAATATCCTCATGCACAGACAATTCATTCTCAATAAGCAGGCGTAATATTTTTCGCCCTTCTTCGGGGGACTGATAATACAAAGCCCTGGCAAGATCTTCTGCCTTATTGTACTTTTCTTCTTGTACATGACGGTTCATTTCTTCAATCAGAAACGCACCTGTTTTCTCTGTGCCACCAATAACAAGCGCTGCCAGGACACCATCATGAACATACCCTTCATTATCATACAAAAAAGGAAGAAGTTCTTCATCAAACCCGGATAATGCTCTTGATGCTATTATTTCTCCTAACCGTTTCACAAGCATGTTGCCACTTTTGCTATGCAGGTATTGTTTGCAGACTGCTTTTATCTGCTCATCTGTACATAAATGGAGTGCTCTGATGGCATCTCCCAAAACGGACCTATCAAGCTTGTTGAGAAATCCCTGAGTATTGACAGTATGCAAAATATGGCTGGCAGCGGTTATAGCATATTCACTTTCATTTTTGTTCAGCTTCGATATCAGGAGATCGTCATTGTCCCCGGCTTCTTCAGCCAATTGTGAAATGAGCTTATCATATTCCGCTTCAACCGGTCTTAATTTGTCACACCATTTCCCATATCCGTCTGCTTCTGAAAGGATGATCGACCGTTGCTTTAACAGGTCAGCTGCCCGTTCAAATTTTGTGGAGTAATTTGCATCTCCACCTCCCAGCAGTCGTTGTATCTTTTCATCTTTGATATGGCTAAAATTCTGTCTGAATGATTCCAGATGGTCAGGATTAGCGAGCAGAGCTTTTTCCATTACAGGATATGCTTCAGAATATTTCTTCTGGTACAAGAGTGAAGATGCTTTGTAAAATAAGGCCAGACTATAATTCGCATCAAAACCAAGAGCTTTGTCAAATAATTTTAACGCAGGTTCTAAATCATTTAACATGTAAAAAGCAAAGCCTTTAGCAAACAGCAGATCCTTATTAAGATTTTCATATTCAGGAACGGAATCCAGGAACTCAATAGTTTGCTGATACTCCCCTTTACTATAGAGGATAATGGCTTTATTCAGACAACTATAAGGACGGTAATAATCATCCTTCCCGGAATGCTCAATCTGATCTTCATACCCTGCCAATGCAACATCCATAAAGCCATTCTGATGGGCGTAAAGTGCCTTGTTGAAAATAAAACTGCCCTGATTATAGTTGTATTCCTCGTCTTCTTCTGTAGCAATCAGTAAATCATAACTATTCAAAACGTTGTCATGATCCTGTTGCTCTTTATAAAATGGTATAATGTCTTCCTCAAAAGAGCGCTGCCTTAAATTGCCACTTTGTATCCATGTGTCAATAAACGGGTATACTTCATCCGTTTTACCTATTTTTATAAGGAGTTTGAATAGTGAACGATAGATATCTTCTTTAAATATCAGCGTATTTATTTTCTTATCACTGCTGGAAAGTGCTGTTTCCAACGCCTTGTTGTAGTATTCAAGAGCTTTTTCATGCTCATCTTTATAAAACTCAAATATTTTCCCCAGATACAGCCAGGCCTCCGGTTCGTCTTTCTTTTCTTGAAGCACTTTTTTGAAATACTCAAGGGCTTTATCGTATTTTTCTTCCTTAAATAGGGTAATGCCTTTTTCACAAATACCAATTTCCGAGGCAGCTATTTCTTCAATCGCTTGCTTGTCGGTGTACAACAGTACATCACCGGTTTGTTCCACTATTTGCGATACAAGAGCTCTGTCGAGATTGCCTTCCTCGTGAAAAGCATCTTTATGAAACAGTTTATGTAGTAAAGGATGATCCCATTCCAGATCAGTAATTTCACAATCCTCATTTTTACGGACAACGATGTTATGAGAGCGAATAACAATATGGGCATGAATATCATCCGCTTCAATGGAGTGTCCGGTTTCTATTACTACCGGAGCATAAATCTCCCCTTTTACATTCAGGAACAGGTCACATAGCGAATCCCCGTACACAAGTTTTTCTGCAATAAGGTTCTTTTCGATGATAATTGTACCCTGACTTACGAGATTATCAACCTCTACATTGCCAAGAACTGCCAAGAAGGACTCATCAACATCGATACAATCCAGCAATGATTTTGAGGTTTTCAGATCGCCATTTACGATTACTACATCCGGTACGGTAAAAAGCTCATCCGTATCCACAGGTCCTTCATACCAACGGACTTCTGAATCTTCATAACGCTCATCTTTCAGCCATCCGGCAATTTCCTTTGCGAAAGGTGTTTTAATGGCTTTTAATCGTTTCAGAGCCTCTTTAAGATTTATGGTTTCATGCATTTTTATAGTTATTTTGTTTTTCTACCATTCATTTACAGTGCAGAATGATAGTTGTTCTTGTATACGTCCTGAATGACTTATGCCTTTTTGAACACTTTTTGAAAAATGGTCTTTTTAGAATGTGTTAACTTAAATTTCAGGGAAACAGTAAACGCATTTAAAAAAATCAGGATTAGCAGATATTTATTTTGATTCAATGTATTAGCATTTAATCAGGGTTATAAAAAAGTCAATCCATATAAAATTAACTGCATAAATATAATGTTTTTATACAAATCAAAAAAAATGATTTTTTAGTAAATGATCCTGTCGATTTATACTTCAATCTTCATCTGAAGTGTATGACCAGTCTACGTCCAGCTTGTCCAATAAAATATCAAACCTTTCTCTATCCGAAGTGCCAACAAATAGTGCCGTGCAGTTCAGTTCTTCATCAAATGAAAGGCTTATTGCATCATGAAAATTGTCTGTGAAGTATTTTTGATGGTCATTGGATATCTCCTTCACCTCTTTCCAATGTGTACTGATATAGTGGACAACATCCGCTGAAACTGGGTCAAAACAGTTGCCGTTGTATTTCAATCCTCCCAGTACCCCGTTTATTATTGCCATCATTAATAAAAAGTCTTCTGTAGTGGCTGCTTCCTGATGCCAGTCAGGGGTATCGGTATCGGGACAGTAATTTCCATATACCGTTGGATTGTCGGATGCCAGATCGCTTTCTTTGATCCCCCAGTACACCACACCCTGGTTTTCTTCATAAAATACCAGATAGCGGTCTTCTGAAAAACCGACCTCTTTTTCCGGAGTGAGTAGCCTGTTATGTGTGTAGTTTAGCAGTTCATGTTTTCCCAGGGTCAGATAATAGGTCCTAAGCACTTTTGGCACCACAATATTGAGCCCTGACTCCATTTCAAGGAGCTCTTTTTCGTCCATACCGTAGTTTTCCTCCTCAGGAATTGAGTACAGTCGTCGGATATTTTGAAAGTTTTTCATCGATTGACAAGTTAACAAACCAATGATAAAGTGGAAAGTTAAAAGTGGAAAGTTAAAAGTATGTAGAAGGTGAAAATTGTCTGAACAGGATTTTTAAGATTAAGGGATTTCAGTATTTTTAATTTTGCCCTGTGCGCTTTACTCTGTGCCCTATGCCTAACTCACCCAAACAAATAAAGCATCAGTGCCCGTGAAATCCTGAAGTTCCAGGGTGAAAACAATATTGGTGGAATAAATACGGAGAGAAGGGTGATGAGGATGTTTTCGGGATTGAAGAGTACTTCAAATGCCACACCAAAACCGACCATCAAAGCGATATTGATTGCATAACTGAAATACATGGCCCCGAAATAAAATCCTGGCTCAGGCATAAAATCCTGTCCGCAGTGCGGGCATTTGCGATGCATTTTCAATGTTTTACTGAGGTGCAGAACCGGATATTCAAACATATTTCCGGTACGACATTTCGGACATTTGGTCAGGGTTATGTCATGGATTGCATGAACGATACCATCATTTTTCATTGGTAAAATAAAATTCAAACAGTAATAAAAGATAAAACTCAGATATTAAACCTGAGTTTTACCGTTTCTGTTTTTTTCTATGTTCAAATGCTCAATCTTCTTCAGGCAGATCGTTGGGATCCAGCCTTCTTCCCATGGCTGAGGTAGCAGCCACATTAAAGAATCCCAGGGCTTTTTCCTCTTCTGGTCCGGATATTTTGGTGATATTGGTTGAGACATTGGCTAGGGGCTGGGCAAACAATTCTGCAAAACCTCCCGGTCGATCGGTCTGGATTATCACTCCATAAAGAAAGTCGAATGCTTCGTTTGAAATCGAATATAATTCTACATAAACTGAGTCACCCGGCTCATAAGGAGGCAGAAAATCATCGTTTTCATCCTGATCAAAAGGATTTATGCCATCACGTATCGGTTGTATAAAAGGAATACCATCAATCTTGCTTCCGGACGAAAATCCCGCATCATAGGCGATATTTATTTCACTTGGTTTGTTCAGCAATACGCCGTTTTTGTACGCTTTAATCCAGTAGGTATCGCCAAAGCCATCCGGGTCTGTTGCATGGAACTGGGCAAAGTAGCTGTCGGGAAAAAATGAATTGCCCTTTTCAAAACGGTAACTAATGCTGTCGATCTCAGGCACCCTGTTCATGGTGCTGGAAGCTTCAAAGACCGAAGTCCCGGTTTCAATATGAAGCACATAATCATTGCCGATTATACCAAATGTTGGATCTCCCGGAGCCGGTTCCCAAACATAATTTCCCTCTCCCTGCTCTACAAATACAAATGTGTTGTTGTCATTATCCGTAATCGTAACATCTGCTCCTGACACACCTTCGGGCAAACTGTTTTCGAGATAAGGCTGCGACATGGTAAGCCGGATCACCTGTTCTTCAGGCTTGTTATTTACCCAGGCATCCACAACGAGCATGGGATCAGCGTAGGGCAATTTGGGATTTATTTCATCTTCACAGGAAGAGAAAAAGATAATTGCCGGGATCAGCAGTAATATGTTTGATATATATTTAATACG
>JBNKDZ010000622.1:0-5784 GCA_050288525.1 Cyclobacteriaceae bacterium | reverse complement strand
ATCGATTCTTTAATTGCTTCTATTGCTTTATCTCTTGGCAATACCCCTGAGATAGCAAAGAAACATACCTGCATAACGGTGTTGATACGTCTGCCCATGCCACTTTCTTCTGCTACTTTCTGAGCGTCAATGACATAAAGCTTGGCTTTTTTGTCAATGAGTTGTTTTTGTACAGAACCAGGCAGTTGATCCCAGATCTCATCTTTGCTGAATGGTGTGTTAACAAGGAAAATACCATTGTCTTCCAGGTTTTTCAACATGTCTGTACTATCGAGGAATACAGCCTGATGACACGCCACGAGATTTGCTTTTGTGATAAGATAGGGTGACTTGATTTCCTGTGGCCCGAATCTCAGGTGTGATGTTGTAAGTGAACCTGATTTTTTTGAGTCGTATACAAAGTACCCCTGAGCGTAGTTTTCAGTATTCTCTCCAATGATCTTAATGGAGTTTTTATTGGCACCGACAGTTCCGTCAGAACCAAGACCATAGAACATTGCCCGTACAACCTTTTCGGATTCGATACCGAAGTTCGGATCGTAGTCAAGACTGGTGAAGTTCACATCGTCATTGATACCGACAGTGAAATGATTTTTTGGTTTGGCAGCACTCAGGTTGTCATAAACAGCTTTTACCATAGAAGGCGTAAACTCTTTCGATGATAATCCGTATCTTCCACCTACGATGACGGGTTTTGCTTTGAGGGAGCCATATCCTTCATCCAGGCCTTCATTTAAGGTATTGACCACATCCAGATACATTGGTTCACCGCTTGCTCCGGGCTCTTTGGTACGGTCAAGAACAGCAATAGATTTGGTCGAAGCAGGAAGTGCTTCCATGAATTTTTTGATGTCGAACGGACGGTACAACCGAACTTTAAGAACGCCGACTTTTTCACCTTTTGAGTTCAGGTAATCGACAGTTTCTTCAACAGTCTGAGCAGCAGATGCCATTACAACGATTACTTTTTCAGCATCCGGGGCACCTACGTATTCGTATATTTTATATTGTCTACCGGTAAGTTTGGCAAATTTATCCATTGCCTTTTGAACGATGTCCGGACATTTTTCATAGAAATGGTTGTGTGCTTCTCTGTTTTGGAAAAACACATCCGGGTTTTGAGCAGTCCCCCTGATGAAAGGATTGTCAGGAGAAAGAGCTCTGCGACGATGTGCTTTTATGAGATCATCATCCATCATTTCTTTCATAACCTCTTCATCGATAAGTTCGATTTTGGCTACTTCATGAGAAGTTCTGAAGCCGTCGAAGAAGTGCAGGAACGGAATCCTTGATTCGAGTGTGGATGCCTGCGCGATAAGAACGAAGTCCATTACCTCCTGTACCGAGCCGGATGCCAGCATTGCAAACCCGGTAGAGCGGGCAGCCATTACGTCCGAATGGTCTCCGAAAATTGAGAGCGCGTGCGTTGCCAGGGATCGGGCAGTGATGTTAAATACCGTTGAAGTTAATTCACCGGCAATTTTAAACATATTTGGAATCTTTAATAACAGCCCTTGAGAAGCTGTAAAGGTTGTTGTAAGGGCACCTGCCTGTAATGAACCGTGAACAGCTCCTGCAGCACCTCCTTCACTTTGCATTTCACATACTGACGGCACATTGCCCCAGATGTTTTTCAGGCCTTTTGCAGCCCATTCATCGGCCCATTCTCCCATGTTGGAAGATGGGGTGATCGGATAGATAGCACATACCTCATTTACACGATAAGCCACATAAGCAGCAGCCTCATTGCCATCTATGGTTAAATATTTTTTCTCTTTCATAATACTGATTTGTTATTATTAAAAAGGTGAAAAAGTCCTTTCAGAATTGAATTGTCATCCTGTAACAATTTATCAAAAATAGTCAGACTTATCTAGTCAAAAGGTGATAAATATCATGTTTGAAAAATATGGCTGATTTTCAGGAGGTTTTTTTAATAATATAGGTAAAAAAATGACTTCAAACGGTTGAAAAACTGCTTAAAGTCATCTTTTCGGGTCGATATTATATCGGTTAGTCTATTTGTTTTGTGGGATAAGGTCCTTGTATCCGAGCTCGAAAAGACGCTGGATATACTTGCCGATCACGTCAAATTCGAGGTTGACTTTTGTCCCTTTTTTAAACGTTTTGAAATTCGTAACATTAAAGGTGTGGGGGATGATCGTTACCCTGAAACTGTTTTTCGTTACGTTAAAGACAGTGAGACTTACACCGTCGATACAAACAGATCCTTTTTCGACCAGGAAGTTTTTTGATAACTCATAATCATATTCGAAATCAAACAGCCAGCTACCGTCACGTTCTTCCACATTCGTACATATGCCTGTCTGATCCACATGCCCCTGCACGATGTGACCGTCAAACCGGTATCCGGAAGACATGCTGCGTTCGAGATTGACAATATCACCGACCTTCAGATCACCAAGATTCGATTTTAACAATGTTTCTTCTACAGCGGTGACTTTATACGTGTTGTCTGTTACATTTACAATTGTAAGGCATACACCGTTGTGTGAAAGACTTTGATCAATATGTAATTCTCCTGCCATGGACACTTCGATAGTAAACGTTTTATTCGTGCCCTCAATGGCGATATCTTTTATTTTTCCTGTTGTTTCAACAATTCCTGTAAACATATTTATTTAATTTTTACAAATGAGTATTTATGTCTGATGGGGTATTTAAATACAAACTTAAGGCTTGTGTAGAGTATTTCTCCCATATTCTGACAGGTTAAGAATTCTCTGTCATTATACAGGCTCGACAGATCCTCGCGCAAGGTCTCAACGTTTTCTTTTGGTGAAATCTCATCATTCATCATCGCTTTAACCAGGCTTTTAATAGCAGGTCCTGACAAGACGGATTTCAGACGGTTAGCGATAAGCGAACGTTCTTCCTTTTGATACTGGATCTCCAGTTCGGGTGCCATATTGACCATGCCGAGTGTGATGATGGGATTATTCTGTTTGAAATACTGAGGCATATAGATGGCGCGTTTGCCTTCATATGATTGCTGGTCAAAGTCAATAGCCCTGATACGGTAGTGGATCTCGTCAAAATCCGGTATTACCTCTACCACGAAATTGCTTGAGTGCATATCTCCAAGCAGTCGTACCAGGCAACGCTCGTTAAATTTGACAAACTCCTTGGCCAGCCGCATGGTGTTGAGGTGTTTGTCTTTGAGGTTTATATTTATGAATTGGTCGCCCGGGATGCCTTGTATATGCTCCTCTACAAGCGTATTTCCGGATACAAGAAAATTGATCTTGTTGGGAGAAAGAAGATGTTCCAGTTCCAGACCATATATCCGGGATGCATCCGCTGTTTTGATATAGAAATAGTCAAACAGGTCGTTAATCTTATTTACAATACGGATACGGAATGGTTTTGTGTTCCCGTAGGTACAAAGGTCAATCCGGTCGATATATAAATGTTCGAATACGGACACATCACCTGCTGATTTGAGCAGGGCATAAATCTTTTTTAAGGAGTCATGCACATGGACCATATCGCTCTGAGAGAAAAAGACAGTTTCCCAAAGTGTGTCTTTTCCATGGATATCGATAAAAGGAATGGCATTATCATATCGGTGCAGATCCTGGTAGGTTACCGGAAGGGTTGCTTCCCTGCCTTGCTCTAGGAGGTATTCTCTCAGAGGAGGTGCTACTGCATAAATTTTTTTTTTCTTGCTGATGATTGCCATCTCTTGTCAAGGACCTTGTTGGGATGACAAATTTAATACAAAAAAACGGAATGTTTACGCAGGATTCACAAATTGGTTAGTTCCCGCAGCAGGATGGATTCTGTCTTTGCAACCCATTTTTTGAACGAGTCCCCGATGTTTTTATGGGAGGGGAGGTACTCCAAAAGTGCAGAAATGTCGAAATGATCGCTTTCTATACCTGCTCCGGTGATGCCTGCGTCAATGGCATTACAAGCTTGCTCATACTGACCTTCCACAGGGATCATCATGATCGGTTTGTCGAGGTACATGGCTTCACAGACAGATTCAAAACCTGCAGTTGATATATATGCCTTGCATTTGCGCATATAATCTGAGAAGAGATCGAAGTTGATCTGATGGAAATACAAATTTGGATGGGGCGTATATGCTTCTGGCATATTTTTCCGGTCCCAGAAGCAGTGGATCTCTGTTTCTGGGTTGTTCTTATGCCATTCGATAATTTCTTCCGCGTATCCGTCATTGACCATATAGGCCAGAATAAAGTTTTGCCGCTCCGTTTTCATTTCTTCAATCCCTTCTTTAAGCAACGGAGGTACCACGACTGTCCTGCCGGTTTTCTCCGGCTCATACGGGCGGAAGGACAGAGCCAGGTATTTGGTACTTCGCATGGAGGTGATGAAATTATTTGTTTTAAACAACGTCTTTTCGAAGAACCTGTTTTTAGCAAACGGGAAATCCGGGTGATGGGTAAGGAACTGGTGGCCGATGCTCACATGTTTAACATTTCGGGGACGGAAAAGCAAAAAATAAAATCCTCCCAGAAAATCATAAAAATTGACGATGACATCCGGTTTCAGGGATTTAACTTTTTTATGGATCGTATTAAGACTCCGGTAATAGGTGCCCAGATAGCGGGCATTATAGAAGATCGTTTTTGTCAGGTTGAGCGATTTGTTGTTTTTATCGAGAACAAAGTTGGGAGATATTAGCTCTTCGACGGAATCATTCATGTTTTCATAGAAGTATGAAGGGATTTTCCGGCGATTGCTTTTTCCTATGAAGGTATGTACAACTTCATGTCCGTTTGATTTGAGGATTTTATAAAGCTGCATGGCCTGAGTCATGTGTCCACGGCCTTCTCCCTGCACAAGGAACATGAACCTCATTAGTTTTGATGACATGGTATGATTTTGTTTTGGCGGAGTATCAGTTTTTCTGACTTAGCTTATCCTGGATATAATTGACAGCCTGGTGAAAAGTCTCCAGATTTACGGAGTCGCTATCCGGGATCTTTATATCAAATGCCTGCTCAAATTCCATCACCAGTTCTGCATAATCAAGTGAGTCAATCCCGAGGTCTTTGATGAAATTGGCATCCGGGGTAACTTCTGTTTCGGCCACACCGATCTTATCAATAAGGATCTCTGTGATTTTAGCTGAAATTTCTTTGTCCATGCGTTAAAAATTTTTGTTATGATCTATCGTACTAAGCTAATCAAAGTTTGATTTATATAAAAAAAGGATGGAAATAAAGTTTATTCCGGAGATTTAAAGTATGGTATTTCAGATTTTCGTATTCACCGTGATTTGTGAGTAAAACCTGTGGTATTGCCTGATTAACAATGACATACGTTTTTGGTTGCAATAAATGTTGACGATTTCGGGTTTAATGCCGTTTAGTTAGGCAGGAAATTATCCAGTCAGTAGATCTTTTCCAAAGTCACAAAACTTTGGAAAGGTCCTCACGAGTTTGGGGAGTACGAAGTGGTGTTTCGTGAGATACGTGAGACATGTGAGACACCAAAGGCGTCAACCTTAGCTAAAATCCAAAAAATCTTCGTCATCAGTAGGAACTTGTGGCCTGATAAGGTCACATGAGACGTGGCAATCTCCTGATGTTTTGTAATAGTCTTACAAATATCCTACATGGTCCCCGACAGATGGAGATTCCCACGTCATAACCGGTAATCATTTCCTCACGTCAATGCTTACCGGAAACTCCTACCGATGACGTATTTTTCGTAAATATTAGATATTCAGTAAGTTGTGGTCTGTTTTTATTATTGGAATTTTTTGCATTTAAATGTAGAAACGTCATC
>JBNKDZ010000621.1:0-5077 GCA_050288525.1 Cyclobacteriaceae bacterium | reverse complement strand
AAAAACTGCAAAAAGTGTTGCTTACCATTCTTGATATGAGCTCTCAGATCCGGAGACCCCTGCTGGAGCTTTGGATGGACGCCATCATTAACCTGAATTATGTGACCGGCTACAAAACCATCAACCGGTTGATACAGGCATCGCTGCACATGAACAGGGATATCAAGGATAAGGTGGCACAGGTTATCGGGAATAAAGGACGAAGTATCTTACCCTATTTCCCTGAGTTTGGAAAAAATCTGAAGGTTGAAAGTGAAGTGGGCTGGACAGATGGACTGAGCAAGGAACGGCAGACGATTCTGGTGCGTTATCTGAAAGAAAACCCTTCCAAAGCACTGGAACTGCTGAGCTCCACATGGCAGCAGGAAGCCATTGTAACAAAAAAGAGTTTTCTTGATACAATCAGTGAATACCCATCGCCGGAATTCATCCCTTTTATCGAAGATCTCTACAAACAGGAATTTGCGTTAAAACCAAATGAGAAAAAGACCGAACAGCTATGCCGTAACCTGACCGCACGGATCCTCCTGAGATATCCGGATTCGGAACTTTGCAGGTCAACATTTAAGGATCTATCCTCCTGTTTTGATGTTTCAGTAAAAAAAGGACTGCTCGGACTGGGGTCGGGAACAACTATTAAAATTCAGTTGCCCGACAACGAAAATGATTTTTTCAATACGGAAAACATGCTGAAAACATATGGCGTGAATATGGCAGAATACGATATTGCACTATTTAAAACCGACATTCAACATGCCTTTTCCTTCTTTCTGGAGGAAATCCCGTTGAATGATTTTTCACAGATGCTTGATGTGGAACCGGAACGTTTGGTAAAAGCTATCATAGAAGATAAAGAGCTGACTTTCAAGATTAAAGGAAATGAAATACCGATGTTCAGAAGATCCCTGGTCGTTAATGCCAAAAACAGAAAAGATGCTTCGCTGGCTGCGATCATTGTGGACAAACTGCCAATTGCGGAGGCTCTGGGAGTGTTTCATCACCTTGCGTATGAAGACTACGAAGCCTTTGTGATTAAACATAAATACCTGACTGACTTATCGGTACTGGTGAGCTGCCCTCACAAAAACAAGGGCGATCAATGGACGGCGGATTTCTCAAAACGGGTGATCAACGCGATGTTCGACAAAGTGAGCCAGACACCGGGGATGGTACTGGCGGGTTTTGGTCATGAGATTGCCCTCATAGTACATCCGGGTGCCTATGATACGTTGAATGCATGCTTAAGCAAAGCACAGAATCAGCCCTATCATGGTAAATGGGAAAACAATATGCACGAACCAATCACCAGCATAATCGATATACGAAAAATACTTGAAGAATACATCCGGTGACGGAATAAAATAAGAAACCTAAAAAACAAAATATATGAGTGTATTAAGACAACATGCCGAAGAGCAATTCAGGGAAGAGCTTGAGGAATTGAAAAAGCAGGATTCGGGTACTGTACCCCCCAACTGGGCCCTTTCTCCCCAGTCTGTCGTAAAATATCTGATGGGAGGAAAGCTGAAAAACGGATTTATGGTATCACCGAAATACATCGGGAATCAGCGGCTCATGGAGATTGCGGTAGCCACCCTTACTACCGACAGGGCACTATTGCTCTATGGAATACCAGGAACAGCAAAGTCATGGGTATCCGAACATATCACCGCTGCCGTAACAGGTGATTCCACCCTCATCATCCAGGGTACTGCCGGCACCAGCGAGGAAGCGATCAGGTATGGATGGAACTACGCCAAACTGTTGGCTGAAGGACCTTCCGAAGGGGCAATGGTTGAAACACCTATGATGAAAGCTATGCGCTCGGGCATGATCGCCCGCATCGAAGAGCTTACACGTATCTCGGCAGATGTGCAGGATACGCTCATAACCATCCTTTCGGAAAAGACCCTGCCGGTACCCGAACTGAATATCGAGATCCAGGCCGTCAAGGGATTTAACGTGATTGCCACAGCAAATAACCGCGACAAAGGGGTGAACGAGTTGTCTTCTGCGCTGAAAAGACGTTTCAACACGGTTATTCTGCCCGTTCCGGCAACGATGGCTGAAGAGGTGAATATCGTTCAGACGCGCGTGGAAAGCCTGATGAAAAACCTAGAACTGCCCGCTGCTCTGCCAACGATGCAGGAGGTACAACGTATCGTTCGAATATTCAGGGAATTGCGAAGTGGGGTAACCGAGGACGGACGCACAAAGATCAAATCTCCTTCGAGTACCGTAAGTACTGCCGAAGCGATTTCCGTAGTCAACAGTGGATTGGCCCTCGCGGCACATTTTGGAGATGGCAAACTTAATGCCCACGACCTAGCTTCCGGCCTGATAGGTGCTATCGTGAAGGATCCTGTACAAGATGCTGTAGTATGGAAGGAATATCTCGAGACAGTGGTAAAAACACGCCCGGAAGATAAGGACATCTACCGTGCCTGCAAGGAACTGATCTGATCAAACTCAAATTTTTTTATAACATGGATGAAAAGCGCAGACAACAAATTGAAGAACTGATAAAAATTAACAAGGACTGGTTAGGCCGTATGAATTACGGCAACAACGATAAGGGATTGCTTCTGATGGAAGAGATTGGTCAGGCATTCTTGGAAGAAAGACCGATTGGAGATCTGTGGCTGGACCTTTTAAAAGATAGTACATATCACACCGTGAGAGACATTCTCAGAAATCTTGTATGTCATTACCAGTTGAAAAAAAATGGAGAAGAAGATCTCTTCTGGAAACCGGATGATCCGGTAATAAAAGGATTACTCTGTAAAGATATAATAACAAATACAATGTCAAGAGGGGCAATAGGAGACTATATCTCAAAAATATTTACTTCGGATACAGAAGTTGATATGGAAGCGTTTCTTGATCAGTTATACCAACAGGATATTACCGATGAAGAGATCATTTCCATCGTTTTGACCTATTCCCGCTCTTTGTTCTTTAAACCGGATATTTTCCATTATAACGAGATATGTGCTTCCCTGAATCAGGATGGATCACAACTTTCTCCATTCGGGACATATCTCCTGCCGAAACTGGCTCCATCCAAAAGATTTCTTGGCCTGATAAAAAAGCAGGATTATTTTTCCGTTGTGGATGCGTATATCAGGAATTGTGATTATCAAATTAAAAAGAATCAATGGTTCTGCTATCAGTACCTGTATTTCCCGGATCACCTGACCGATATTAAAACGCATCTGATCGCAAAGGACCGGTATTCGGGAGAATCGCTTAACACAGGTATAATCTACTTTTTAATAGATCAGGATGCCCCGCGTTTTGAATCGATGATCCTGGAAACGGTTGATAAGATGCCGGATAAAGAAGAAGTTCGTATTTCAGTTATGCTAAAGCTGAATGAAAACCTAAACGGGAAACATGCTACATTACTTCGTAAAGAGACAGAGAAGTATTTTACAGAACATTTTGATGCCTCTGCCTTCGATCGCCGAAATTATTATTTTTATGAAGGAACGACCGAAAAGGGTGAGGTTAGCATTGTATTATCGGATTTTCTGCTTAAAGATGATCCCGTATCAGGTAAAGAACGCATAGTCCGGTTTGTGAAAGAAGCCTTTTTCCTGTATCCCCACAACCTCGAATATCTCGAAAAAACATTTGGTGAGGAAAGTGTACCCCTGTTGATTGAAGCCCTGAAAAAAGATCCCACCATCAGCAACACAAAGATCAGCAGATATTTTGATGTGCTGTTTAAGTTACTCGGCAAATACAATGTCGCTACCTACATGCAGGATATCGTGGACTTTGCCGTGGATTATGCAAGAAAAAATTCAAGAGAACTGGCCTGTAAATTCTTAAGTACCTTTGTACCGGACATCATTCCGGTAGCTACAGAACTTATTACCGAAGGAAAAACTGTTAACCACCGAATAACCGGAGCGCTGATCCTTTCGAATTTTGATTCACAGGAAGCAGAAAACACCCTGAATAACGCCGTCGATATCGAGAGAAACGACGATACACGTGATATCATGTTGGAAGCATTGCACGAAAAACGGTTTGCCAAACCCTATACGTTCGACCAGGTGATCATCATGATCGATCACGCGGATAAACGTAAAAAACTATCAAAATGGAGCGAAAAAGCCCTTTTGGAAGAGGATTTGCCCAAAATGTACTGGAATAACGGTCAAAAACCCCTTGAGCCACGGGATATCCGGTTTCTGTTTTACCGCATGAAACGGGCTACCGGCATCAACTCCGACATCGAAGCACGTCAGATGCTTCGGTATATTGACCGGGAGAAAAGTCAGGGTTTTACCAAAGCCTTGCTCAAAGCCTTTCAGGACAGCAACTCCAACCCGAAATTCAAATATTACCTCACCATTGCAGGTTTGCTGGGTGATGACTCCATGACGCAAAGTCTGAATGCCATCTTCAGGAAAAGCATCGCCGATAAGCGTATAAAAATGGCTGAATATGTGGTTGGAGCTCTCGCCATGATCGGATCGGACAAAGCCCTTCGTAGCGTCGAGGTGATCTACCGCAAATTCGCTACCAAGCGTCCGAGTGTGAGTCAGGCGGCCCGGGAAGCATTAACGGCGGCTGCCCAGGAACTTGATATTACCATGGATGAGCTTTCCGACAGGATCATCCCGGATTTTGATTTCGACGGACTGTACCGGTCGTTTGATGTGGATGGGGAGACTTACAGAGCGTTTATCAGCTCGGATTTCAAGATCCACTACTTTAATGAAGATAATAAACTCCGCAAATCCGTTCCGCCGGGCACCGACAAAGAGCTGGTGAAGGAATTTAAGGAGATCCAAAAAGAATTACGCGATATCGTAAGAAATCAGGGACCACGACTGGAAAAATACCTGGTCGACGAAAGGAGCTGGTCTGTATCTGACTGGCAACAGTTCTTTTTTAACAATCCCATCATGTTTGTGTATGCTCTGAAGCTCCTGTGGGCTGTTTTTGATGAAAAAGGACAGCTGGTCACAGAATTCTACTGTATGGAAGATACATCTCTGTATGATATCGACGATGAAGAAGTCGAACTGGATGATACCCATTTCGTGCGCATTCTGCATCC
>JBNKDZ010000620.1:0-2331 GCA_050288525.1 Cyclobacteriaceae bacterium | reverse complement strand
ATTAAAAAAAATTGTGGCTAAAAGGTATTACTCTCCCTCTCAGCGGGCTCTGCGTTCTTACTTTGCGAGTTTTGCGTGCAAAAAAATCCCGAATATATGCGTGATGTTGAACAGGAAATGATTCTCTTTAAATTGATATTTTGTTTCACGCGGAGAGCGCAAAGGCAGTTTGGAGTGTGAGTAGTTAGCAAGAGGTTGTCGGGAGCAGTTGAAGTTCAGCACGAGGAACGTTTCACTGAACCACACGCCAGTAATTAATAGTGTGGTGAACCTGACAAAGTCCAAAGACCTGTCTGGTTGTAGCAGACGAAAAACTCCGCACTGTCCTGCTATTCAATGATAAATTTCGCATGATAGCTTTTCCGTATCCCTTTTACCACCAGGAAATACATACCTTTATTCAATCCTGATATGTTTATGGAATTATCTCTGTATTTATCCTCCGATATCAATTTTCCCAAACCGGAATAGATTGATACCGTTTGCGCTTGATTATCTGGAAGATCGAAATGCAGTACACTGTTTGCCGGATTTGGAAAAACCGATATGGTATTCGTTAAATCGCCTTGCTCAACAGAAAGTATGCCTTCACCAACTGCAACGATATTGGACGGGTCTGACTCTCCGCCTGCTTCTCCGCCATTTTCTCCACCCAGATAGTTCAGAGCCCGGACATAGTAGTGGTACTGCCCGTCCACAGGCACGTTGTCGGTATAGGAGGTTTCGGATACTGTTGCGATGCGTTTATAGTTCCTGCCATTTACACTGCGGCATACGATAAAATCGACCTGGTTTGTTGAGTTATTTGTCCAGGTTAGTGATACTTCAGTGCCGGATTTTGAAGCTGAAAGGTCTGAAGGAGCTTCTTCCGGAAACATTATCGTCCATACACGCACTTCAGCCGGTGAGCGCCTGGTATTGTTGCCATTGGTCTGTTCCATCAGATCACCACCATATGCGGGCCAGTCCAGATCGCCAAAAAAGGCCGGTTTTTCATTCAAATAATAGGAATCCGGGATATTATGGTCCTGTATGGAAGGATCCCATGAAATGCCTGCATTGTTATATACTTCATAGTTTCCGTGATCGATGCAGCCCGGACAGCCGATTGTGTTTGGTCGGGCAGGATTATCTCTTAGTTGTTTTACAGCTTCGTTGCCGATTAAATTATTATTTTCACAACCCTCCTTGGTGCCACCTATTCCGGATTGTGTGGCCCGATTACGCAAAAATGTATTGTGTGTCTTTCGCCAGTCTCCGTCGCTTCCCATCATGCGCCCTAGTTCAAAATTATTTCCTTCTGACAGTACCATCTCTACTTTGCGATGATGAACCTCAAAATCACCTATGCCAAAATCTCTGTCCAGAACACCTGAAGTATTATTTTCCAGCATAACCGATGAATAATTATATCCATATACATTACCACCAACCTGATCGCCATTCATAATCATCGCATGTCTGAAGAATAGAAAGATATTATTTTCAACAAGAACATCCGTTGATCCGCCTGCCAATTCAACACCGTAGGAAGTGTATTTTATTGTTGATAAGTAGTCTTCATCGAGCCTGTAGTCCTGATGAAAATAACTGTCCCGTACTTCACATTTATACCCTCCCAGGATATGAACGTCGATGTAGTCGTTCCCGATTGTCTCAATATTCTTTACCCAGCTGTGGGTTGTATATTGAAAATTCACTTTCATAGTCTGAGAATAAGGTGGTTGATGAATGGAATGCAGCATCATGTCTTCCAATCCGAAACCATAAACCATGGAAAGTAAGGTAGAGACATTACACCCTTGAGGAAAATCACTGTAAAGAGGGCCGGCAAGTATGATCTGTGATCCAAGCACCTCTGATACTTCCACTATCTGTGGAACGCCGTCAGGACGAACTATATGCAAGATGTCGCCTGAAGAAATTCCGGAGGCAGATGCAACATTCAGCGTGTTGGAGTCTTTAATCGCATCAGAACTTAAAACCGTAGCGTCAACCGGACCGCCGCCCCAGACGTTAAAAAAATTTCTGTTTTCTTCAAGAAGAATTTCTGTTTTATCAGGACCAGCGCCGCGGATCACAATGCCTTTCCCTATTTTGTTCAACCCTCTGATTAAGAATTTTCCTTCGGGGATGTAGAGCGCATTTCCAGCTGTCGTGGCAGAAATTGCCTGATTAAAAGCATTCGTGTTATCTGTCACGCCATCACCAACCGCACCAAAATCATCTACTATGTTATATTGTACCGGATACTCAGGCAGGTCGCCAGGAATGCCGACATTTCGCCAATCAATTCGATGTGAATCGGGCAATATTTGCGAAAAACTTCTG
>JBNKDZ010000619.1:0-8215 GCA_050288525.1 Cyclobacteriaceae bacterium | reverse complement strand
GGCGTTTTATGGATCGTGATAGGGTTTTGGCAAAAGGACCGGGAAATGGTAAAAATATTTGCTGAATATTGTGAGATGAAAGTTGCCCCTGCCGCTCCAACACGATTAATAAAGTTTAAGGATATTGAACGGATTGAATATCCAAATAACAAGAAGCTGTTAATTTTTTATACAAAAGAAGGTCGGACAAAAAAAGTCAAGATACCCTTAAGTATGCTCGAAGAGGTTGATCGTACGGATTTAAAAAATACAATTGAAGATAAAATCAGGAGTGCTTCAGTATCCGCATGATAAATTTTTGGCAATAAAATACGAACCCGTCCAGGAGAGACGGGTTATATATTTTATCATTCCTTGAAATAAAATCATGTGCTCTGCCGGTTAGAGCCGCTGGCTCCCCGAACTAAAGCGACTACTCCCACAATAAATAAAATTGGCGGATAGTAAAAGATATATCCGGCCGCCAGTCCTCCAATAAACCAAACAACAGCAGCAACCATCAGTAATATGCCATATCCGACACCTTTTTTTGTTGCGTTTCGTTCAAAGGCAAAGTGACCGGTCGCATCATCTTCCTCCCGCGCCATTTTTTCCTGCAAAGCAAGTCGTTCAGCTTCTTCCTTGTCCATGGCAAAATCGGGACACGATTGCCCGAATGCCGGTTTAGCATCTGTCAATGAACACACGATACCCGTCATGGGATCGAATTTTCGTTTTAAACAGGCTCTGCAGATGTCTAATTGCTCGTTAATTGTCATTGTTAAAAATGTTAAACTGAAAAAATAAATAAAAATCCAGTCAATAAATAAAAATGGATTGTTGTATTAATATAAAAAATGTATGTTGTTTAAACAAGCATTTTAACACATTTTGGGATGATTTCGGCCTTGATTTTCTTTACTTCACCGATCACTTCTCCGTCGATCTGAAGTATTTCTTTTTGTTTAAGCTTTATCACCGCTGATGTACACGTAATCACTTTCAGGTCCTGCTTTTGGTATTGCACGTCTTTTTTAAAGATCGATAATAAGGCTTTCAGCAATCCGTAAAAATGGATCCGTTTTACAATACACAGCTCAAACTGACCATCGTCATACGAACCGGAAGGATTGATGACTGATCCGGACCCGTACATCTGGGCATTCGCGATCACGATCATAAAACCTCTCCCGGAGTAATTAATGCCGTCAGCTTCAATTTGGTAGGATATTTTCCTTCTCAGTTTCAATTCTTTAAAGAACTGCCTGGCATATCCCAGATACCCCCGGTTTTTCTCGTCTTCAAACCGTTTGACAATTTTAGCGTTGAGACCGATGTCACTCAGATGCATCGAATAGTGATTTTTGTTGATGCGTATCATATCCAGTTCTTTGATTTGTCCATTCCGGATCCTGTTCCACGCTTCTTTAAACCGGGAAGGGTTAAAAAGAGGGATGACGGGATCTGTTTCCCTGGGGATCTGGAGTTCTTTTGACATTCCGTTGGCTGAACCGGCTGGTACCAGACCGATATGTGTGGGAGAATTTATAAATAGCCTTGCGGCCATTATTAATGTACCATCACCTCCTACGGCTACAGCGGTATCGATGGTATTTTCATTAATAATTTTTTTTATTTCCAGTTCGTCATCTTCTCCGGTTGTTTTGTAGATAATATGTTTGAAAGGGGATTTTTTGTTTTCAGAAGCTATGAAATCAAGAAATGGTTTTTTGTCGTTATCACCGGCTATTGGATTTATGATGAACAGGTATTTGATGTTTGCCATAAATATTTTTTAAGAGAAGCTTTTTAAATTTAAAAAAACAATTCCATATATTGAATAAATGGAATCCAAGATTATTGGTTACCGGGGTATTGCCAATACCAGACACATTAAAATCACGGGTCATGCCTTCGAAAAGCATAAAGTGCGGGTTCCAAGCCCGCTACATGACCGGATACGCAATTTCAGGCAAACGATACGAAGATATCGCCTGAAACCGCTGAAATTTATGGAGGTAAAAGTGCAAATTGATGGAATTACTTCTCAGACGATCCGAACCAACGAACAGGGCTTCTTTACCTCCATTCTTAAACACGAAGATACCAATCCAGGGTGGTTTGATTATGAATTGAGTTGGAAACGGAATGAAAAAGTCTTTAAAAGTCAATTCTTTCGTCCTTCTGAGAATGAAACAGGGGTAATCTCAGATATTGACGATACAGTGCTGGTCTCCCATTCAACCCGGACATTGAGGAAATTGTCACTGGTATTGTTCCGGAATGCTTACTCACGTAAAACCATCCCGTTTATCAAACATTGGGAAGGACATATTCACGATCTGAACAAGGATATCCACCCGGACGGGTATTTTTATGTCTCCAACAGCGAATGGAACCTGTACGACTTCCTGCAGGATTTCTTTGAGATCAACAAGCTTCCGAAAGGGGTGTTTTTTCTGCAAAACCTAAAAAAAGGATTGAGGGATCTCGTATCGACCGGGAGGGTGCACAGCAATCATAAATTCAACAATATAAACTTTTTATTTCAGTTCTATCCCATGAAAAGTTTTATACTGATTGGTGACAACGGACAAAAAGATATGGACATATATGAAAAAATATCTTCATTGTATCCCTGGCGGATCAAAGGGATAATGATCCGGAAATTGCCTTATGTAAAAAACGAACACCGCATCCAGGGCTTTCAGGAGTATCTGGAAAAACAAAAGATCCCTTTTTTAACCTATCACTGATGACAGAAGACGATCTGCTGGAAATTGTTCCGAAACCATTTTTATACAATGCTCTGAAACATCAAAAAGCCTATGTCCTTCAGGTTATAGGCAAGTTAAAATCCGGAAAGGAGATTGATGCATCCGGGCTGGACCTCCTTATTAATAAAACAGGCAGGCAGATGGTCGACTTTTATTATGGTTTGCTTACACCCGGGGAGATTACGGGAGAGATAAAGCACATACTCGAAGATATGCAAACTTTCCATGAAATGTCATATCATGATTGGTTGGCATCCACGCCTAAGAAATTCCGGAATATTGAGATTTCTGACGGATCAGTCTGGACATTATTGCAAGGGGAAGTGCATGATCGTTATATCCATATACATCCGGCCAGGTATTCCAAACATACGATCCGGGTACGTTCACTGGCACTTAAAACGGCGGTTTTTTTATTGGCATTCAGACCAGCATTTGATGATGATCTTATCGGGAACATGAATTTTATACGGCGAGAATTTCTTAAAGAATCACCCGTGAAAGGAGAGAAAGATACGCGTCATATCAGAAAAGTGCTTCATATTTTGTTGTCATGAATTGAACGGAAATAGCAAATACATTTTTTGAATTTTTTTATGTGTTTCCTTCAATGAATTTTTGGCACGAAAAAAGTCCTGATATCCATCAGAAAACACAAAACACAGGGGCAAGCAGGCGCGCAAGATGAAAATATGTTAATTAACATGTTTAATAGGCGGAACTTCTTGAAAAATTCAAGATTATCGTCCATATTCGTGACCTGATTTATCCTTCGGGACCGATCAGGTATGAATTTATTTTAAGTTCATATGTTATTCACCATAATCTTTTAACAAATTTTCAAATCCAATATCCAAATGGCACGAGTTTATAACTTTTCTGCAGGGCCTGCCGCACTGCCCACTGAAGTTTTAGAAAAAGCACAAAAAGAACTTGTAGATTACAAAGGATCCGGCATGTCTGTAATGGAGATGAGTCACAGATCTAAAGAATATCAGGCGATCTTTGACTCCGCAATGTCCAACCTCAGATCGCTGATGAATATTCCTGAGGCGTATGAGATCCTGTTTTTGCAGGGAGGAGCCTCGAGCCAGTTTGCGATGGTTCCGTTAAACCTGTTTTCAGAAAAGAGAAAAGCAGATTATATCAATACCGGAGCATGGTCAAAAAAGGCTATTGCCGAAGCAAAACGGTACGGAACAGTGAATGTAGTAGCATCTTCTGAAGATACTACCTTTAACTACATCCCTGAAATTACTTCGGATATGTTCGATCCGGAAGCGGATTATGTTCATATCACAACTAATAACACCATTTACGGAACGTTATTCGCTGAATTACCAGACACCAAAGGTGTACCGCTGGTAGCTGATATGTCATCTAATATCCTGTCTCAGGACTATGATGTGAGCAAATTCGGGTTGATCTATGCAGGAGCACAAAAAAATATCGGCCCTGCCGGTTTAACGATTGTGATCATCCGGAAAGATCTTATGGGTAAGGCACTGGATATTACTCCGAATATGTTCAACTATAAGACACATGCCGATAACGGGTCCATGTTCAATACACCTCCGTGTTTTGCTATTTATATGGCAGGTTTGGTGTTTGAATGGCTTATTGAAAAAGGCGGCGTCGCCGAAATGGAGAAAATAAACAAGGAAAAGGCATCCTGGTTGTACGAATATCTTGATAATTCATCTTTGTTTAAAGGAACTGTTGGAGTGAAGGATCGTTCTATCATGAATGTCCCGTTCGTAACTACGAGTGCAGAGCTTGACGCGAAATTTATTTCCGAAGCTGCGGCCAAAGGCCTGAAAACACTTAAAGGACACCGTTCAGTTGGTGGTATGCGTGCAAGCATTTACAATGCGATGCCTCCGGAGGGTGTAAAAGCGCTGGTTGATTTTATGAAAGAATTTGAACTCCAAAACAAATAATCATTACCTAACTAAATACCATCATGTTTAAAATTCAAACATTAAATAAGATATCTTCAGATGGTCTGAAGAGGCTACCACTTGATAATTATGAGGTCGCTTCCGAATTTACCAATCCGGATGCCATCCTCGTACGTAGTGCCAAAATGCATGATATGGAATTTGGTTCGGGATTGAAAGCAATCGGAAGAGCCGGAGCAGGAGTGAACAATATTCCAATCGATAAATGTACAGAAAAAGGGATCGTCGTATTCAATACACCTGGTGCGAACGCCAACGCTGTAAAAGAACTGGTAATCTGCGGTATGTTACTTTCATCAAGAAATGTGCTTCAGGCATCTACCTGGGCAAAAACGCTCATTGGTAAGGGCGATGAAGTAAATGCACTGGTTGAAAAAGGTAAATCCAACTTCGTAGGGCCGGAAATACAAGGTAAAACCCTTGGAGTTATCGGACTTGGTGCAATCGGTATGCTCGTGGCAAATGCTGCACAGGCACTCGGTATGCGCGTTTTGGGCCTTGATCCTTATATCTCCATCGACTCTGCATGGCAATTGTCACATGATGTGGAAAAAGCTACAAGTCTCGACAGCCTGCTAAGCCAGTCAGATTATCTTAGCCTTCATATTCCTTTGCTGGATACAACAAAAGGATTTATCAATAAAAGCAAATTTGACCTGATGAAAGACGGTATCAGGATAATGAACTTTGCGCGGGGAGGTCTGGTTGATAAAAATGACCTCTTTGAAGCCTTTGAAACTGGAAAAGTAGCTTCTTTTGTTACCGATTTTCCTGAGGAGGATCTTCTCAAACACGACAAAGTAATATGTATCCCACACCTTGGAGCCAGCACGCCGGAATCGGAAGCGAACTGCGCACGCATGGCAGCCGATCAGGTGAAGGACTTCCTCGAAAACGGAAACATCATCAACTCCGTGAATTTCCCGGAAACTTCTATGGTACGGAACGGCGGTGATCGTCTGATTATTGCCAACAAGAACGTTCCCAGGATGGTAGGAAATATTTCCAACCTGCTGGCAGATGAGAATATCAACATCTCTAACATGATCAACCGTCATAAAGGTGATGTCGCATACAACATCATCGATATCGATGGGGATATCAGTGAAGAGCAGGTAGGAAAGATACGTGAGCTGGAAGGAATTATTATGGTCCGTCTTTTGAAATAAGATACTTTATTAACAAAAAAATCACGAAAAAGTGGCAAAAATAAAAGCATTCAAAGGCTTTCGCCCTGATAAGGAAAACGTGCATCTGGTCGCATCCAGACCCTATGATGTGCTAAATACGGAAGAAGCCCGACAGGAAGCAAAAGGGAATGACCTGTCTTTTTTACATGTCGTAAAACCGGAGATCGACTTTCCGGAAGGTCAGGATCCTTATGCGCCGGAAATTTATACCAAAGGCAAAGAAAACTTCGCTGAACTGGTACAGAACGGAACCTTCGTTAAGGATGAGTCGGATTGCCTGTATATTTACCAACTGACCATGAACGGTCGCACACAAGCCGGAATAGTGGCCTGTGCTGCTGTGGATGACTATTTCAATAATGTCATTAAAAAACATGAACTTACCCGGCCTGACAAGGAAGAGGACCGTAAAAAGCATGTTCGGGTATCGAATATGAACGCCGAACCGGTATTCTTTGCCTATCCGGCCAAAGCTGAACTGGATACAATCGTTGAGGATGTTATGAAAGGTGAGGCCGTTTATGATTTTATTGCCGAAGACGGCATTCGTCATGAATTGTGGGTAATAAAAGATAAAGAAACTATCAGGAAGATCGTTGCTGAGTTTGATAAAATGCCGGCTACTTATGTTGCTGACGGTCATCATCGTACAGCGGCTGCAGCCCTGGTAGGTCAGGATCTCAGAAATGAAAATCCCGGATATTCGGGAGATGAGGAATTTAATTACTTCCTGGCAGTACATTTTCCGGATAACCAGCTGGAGATCATCGACTACAACAGGGTGGTCAAGGATTTGAACGGGTTATCCGCAGATGCATTTATTGAAAAGATCAGTCAGAAATTTGACGTTAAAAAGATCGGTAAGGAACAGTACAAACCTGAAAAGCTTCATACCATGGGCATGTACCTGGAAGGAGCATGGTATGCGCTGGAAGCCAAACCAGGCACCTACAACGATGAAGACCCGATCGGCGTGCTGGATGTGACCATCCTGTACGACGGCATCTTAAACCCGGTTTTAAACATCGTCAACCTGCGTACCGACAAACGGATCGATTTCGTAGGAGGTATACGAGGACTTGGAGAACTGGAAAGACGTGTGGATAGCGGTGAGATGAAAGCAGCTTTCGCCATGTACCCGGTATCCATGAAGCAGCTGATCGACATTGCGGATAACGACGCCATCATGCCACCAAAAACCACCTGGTTTGAACCCAAACTCAGAAGTGGATTGGTAGTGCATGCACTGAGCTGATAGCAAACGCATTCAAATGTCGTTTGGCAACTATTATACCGATTTCTATAAAAAACTGAAGCTACCTGATTCTCTGCCTGAAGGAGTTGAAATATTAAATCCTTTTGAGAGCGATCAGGTAGTTTCGTATATGGATGCTTTCTATTCGAAGTATTATTCAGACGACAATCCCAGATTATTTCTGATCGGCATCAATCCCGGACGTTTTGGCGCCGGGGTGACGGGTATACCGTTCACCGATCCGATCCGTCTGGAGTCAGTTTGTGGCATTAAGAATGATTTAGGCAAAAAGCAGGAGCTATCGTCGGTATTTATGTACGACATGATCAATGCCTATGGTGGTCCGGATGCTTTTTACGGAAAATGCTTTTTTACCTCAGTTTCTCCGGTCGGATTTGTTATGAACGGGAAAAACCTCAACTATTATGATATCCCTGAGCTTCAGAAGGAACTTGAGTCGTTTATGGTTGATTCTTTGAGAAAGCAGCTGGATATGGGAGGCCTGAAAAAGATCGCTTACAGCCTCGGGATGGGAAAAAACATAAAATATCTGCACTATCTGAATAAAAAATACCACCTGTTCGAAGAAATAAAGGCCCTTCCACATCCCCGGTGGGTGATGCAATACCGGTTGAAGCGAAAAGATGAATTTATCGAAGAGTATCTTAAGGCGATTGATGGAGTGGATTAAATGCTGCCTGGGATCAAACCATTAGATATAAAACCCACAAAATGAATTGAAAATAGCTCAAAATCCCACCAAACATCCATTTCAACAACCTGGCATTGAGTTTTTATCGAAAAGTGACGGAACTCAGTTCCTGTTTTCAATTTGTAGTCAGTAGTTACGCAAGGCTATACTATTGACAGCGGGTTATACGTTTTTGACAATCCGGTGGATGTTCTCTTTTTCCATTAAGACCTTTCACTACAATTTCTATTGACGAATCCGGGTTAAGTGGGATTTCTGTATCAATTCATTACTTTATTTCAAAGCGGGTCCTGATTTCGTATCTCAACTTTATTTTTCTTAGGTTGTCGATTCCGGAGGAT
>JBNKDZ010000618.1:0-7364 GCA_050288525.1 Cyclobacteriaceae bacterium | reverse complement strand
ACAAGACCTACAGTACCTACAAATTTGTAATAGCCACCCCATCCTCCGGAAAGTTCGATCTGATCGCTTGGCCGTTCTTCGAGTTTGTATTCGATGTCTACAGTTCCGTCAGACATATTTGGCATAGGGTTGATCTCGATTGTCTCAGGATTGAAATAACCCAGTTGTGACAATTCTCTTTGTGTACGAATCAATAAAGACCGGTTAAAGTAGTCACCCGGAATGGTACGTATCTCTCGACGGATTACATGGTCGTGGGTACGGTCATTACCTGTGACGATAATTTTATTGATTTTTGCCTGATCTCCTTCATAGACACGCATTTCGACATCAATGGAATCACCGTTAATTCTTGTTTCCACAGGGTTGACCTGAAAGAACAAGTATCCGTTATCCATATAGAGTGAGCTGATATCCTCACCATTCGGGTTGAAGGTGAGTTTTTTCTGGATGAGGTCCATGTCATACACATCCCCTTTTTCTACTCCAAGCACTCTGTTAAGGATATCATCATTATAGACAAAATTTCCTGACCAGATAATATCTCCGAAGTAGTATTTTTTTCCTTCTTCGACTCGTAGGTCGATGTTGATTTCATTAATATCCGATTTATAAATGCTGTCAGACAATATACGGGCGTCGCGATATCCTTTGGAGTTATAAAAATGAATAACCTTCTTTTTATCCTCTTTATATTCTTTCCGTTTGTATCTGGAAGATTTAAAAAAGTTTAGATTTATGTTGTCGCCCATATACTCCTGCATTTCTTCTTTGGTTACAGGGTAGGATTTGGTTGCCAGTTCAACTGCTTTTTTCGGAGATGTTGTGGTTGCAACTTCAAAAGCTTCTTTAAACAGATCAAAACGTAGCTTTTCACCTGTTTTTTTCATTTTGCTTCTGAGTTTTTTATCGCCATATGCTTCATTACCGATAAAAGTGATCTCATTGATCTTAACTTTGGCATTCTTTTTTACATATATGTTCAGTGAAGCGCCATTTCGAAGGATAGAATCCTTTTCGATGTTTGTTTTTACTTCTGCATTCAGGAATCCTTTTCCGTTAAAAAATTCTTTCACTGCCAGCTCTGCATTTTTACGGGTGGCATCGGATATTACTCTTCCTTTGATCAGGTCGAGATGTTCTTCTTTCAGCTCAGTTTGATGGGCCTTACTTACACCATAAATATTGATCCTGGCAAGCCGGGCTCTTTCTGTGAGTTCAAGTACCAGATAGGCTTTATCTCCTTCCACTTTCGAAACATAAATTGAAACATCCCCGATAATGCCGTTTTTCCAAATCTTTTTTATTGCTTCACTAATAGCTTCTCCCGGGATTTTGATCTTATCACCTACTTTAAGACCGGAAAGCGAGATCAACGCATTCTGATCAATGGTTTCCAGGCCTGTAACAGTGATTTCGGCAATTTCATATTCCTGTGGATTCACATAACTCAATGATATATCATCATTCGTGGGAGTCTTTTTTCCTATACCGATCAGTTGTGCTTCAACGTTCTGAATGGATGCAGTAACTAAAATCAGGATAAGAATAAGACTTGTTGCAAGTGATATGTTCCTTTTATTGAATGACTTTTCCAAACCTTCTTTCTCTTTTTTGATATGAAATAATAGCCTCATGAAGATGTTCCTTTCTAAAATCAGGCCACAAAATGTCTGTTATATATAATTCGGTATATGCCAATTGCCAGAGTAAAAAATTACTGATCCGCATTTCACCACTGGTACGGATCAGCAGTTCGGGATCAGGAATATTTTTTGTACAAAGATAATTTGAAAAAAGGTCACTATTGATATCATCATCATCAATACTGCCATTTTTAACATCTTTTAACATCTCTTTTACAGCTTTGACAATTTCCCATCTTCCACTGTAGTTTAAGGCAAGGATCAGTTTTAACCCGTTATTGTCTTTTGTTTTTTCTATACTTTCCTGAAGTTCCCTCTGGCATTTTTTTGGAAGTCCTTCAATATCTCCGATAGACAACAACCGCACATTATTTTTCATCAATGTGGATGTTTCTTTTTTTATCGTAGAAACCAGAAGTTCCATCAGGCCTCTTACTTCTGCTTTTGGCCGTTCCCAGTTTTCGGTTGAAAAAGCATAAAGTGTAAGGTATTTGACCCCCAGTTCGGCACATCCTTCTGTTGTCTGTCGTACTGCCTGAATAGCATTTTGATGGCCAAATATTCTTTTTGCCCCCTGCCGTTGCGCCCAGCGTCCGTTTCCGTCCATTATTACAGCAATATGCTGAGGTAATTTGTCCTTATCTATCATACTACTCATTTGTGATCAAAATGATGTTTGAAATTGGAGTGCAAATTTGGTGACTTTTTTTGGTTTTGTAAAGGTTTTATTTACAACAGTTTAGTAAAAGTCTGTCGGACATGCTACTCCGAAGAAGGTATAACTGATGGATAAGCCCAAAAAATTGTACCAATCGTTGTCATTTTTATTGCCATATTGATAGTTTTTATTCGAAAGATCTCCTTCGGAATAACCATCAATATAATCAAAAAACAGCTTTCTGAATCCAAACTCCAGGTTTATGGTCAGGTTAGGATTAAGGCCATATTTAAATCCCATTCCAAAGGGAATAGCCGGTTGTATGGTGCTACTGCCATTTAGATTCTGATCTCCGCCGAAATAGGAAAAACCTCCGATACCGGCAAAAACATAAGGAGACCAATGGATGAGTGAATGTTCGTTTTTATAGTCAATGAAATTATACTCAAGCACGCCTCCCAGTTCGAGCACAAAGCATTCAAATGAACCCTGACGTTGTTCTGCAAAAACATCTATCGGGCTCTCATTGTCGCTCCCGCTCAACATTCCTCCGGTTAAACCAACCTTGAAACTCATAAAAGGATTAAGATTTCTTCGATAAAAACCCGTTAATCCGGGGCGCAAATTGCCTGCGGGCTACCCTCTGTTAAGGTCGCCGGAGTAATTAAATACACCCAGACCGACACCCAGTTCATTTACCTGTCCGTATACATCCCGGAAACCTGAAACGGTTATTAAAATACCCAGGCATCCGGCAATTATGAATTTACGGAGGCAAACAGGTCGATATAAATTGATATTTGTTTTAATCTTTATCACTTTTTTTTTCGTCAGTAAATATATAAGAAATTTTAAAGCTGGTTACAATAAAATTGTCATAACTGCTCCCTCCACGAATGTTCCCATCATTACCAAATCCCCGGTATACATTGTATTGATTTCCGTCATATGAGGAAACATAGGTGTCCAGGGTGGTATTACTTTCAACAAAGGCCATATCTCTGTATGCTCCTGTGATTGCATTTAAGCCTTCTCTTGATCTGTCCGACATAGCTTTTGCCAGGTCACTATCCAACGCACCAAGATCTACGTATTTCTTTCCCACGTCATCCAGATAATCCGTGAGCAAATATCTGTAGGAAAGTTCTGCTTTAAAGTCTAGTCTTTCTGTGAGTTTCAGGCTTATGCCACAACCAGCAGGAAAAGACAATTGTATAAGACTGTACGGTTTTGTGTTGTAATGGGGGCTGAACTGACCTTCAGTACCCAAAGGGCGAAGTGCTACCCATTCTCCGGAGTTCGGGAATCTGCTGTTATCCGGTTTAAACTCCGGCACTTTGGCTTTCGGATTATGATAGAAGACACCGATCCCTGCAATGAGGTAAAAGTTAATAAACTTTCTGGATCTGAAATCCAGATAATTCCTAAAAATATGATATTGGCCGGTGAATGAAAGTTCAAAAATATCATTTCTGAAACTCAGATTCCGGATATATCTGCGTGATGCTTCTTTATCATTTAAGTCATCGGAATCAAAATCATTGGCCATAATACGTCCGTATAACAATTCGGTCCGGAAACTTATGGAGGGGGTGTATTGGTACTGAATAAAACCACTGATCCCGATTTTCATCTGGCTTATCTCAGTACTAAACGGATTTGTTTTCGGGGAAAGGTCGCCAAAATAATTGATATAAAGCAAACTGCCTCCTACAGAAGGATATCTGCGTTTTTTAAAATCTGCACTTTTATATTTATACCTTGACATCTTGGCGTTATACGAATTTTTAGTTCCGTTTTCCTGGGCAAATGAATTTTGGATTGACAAAAGAAATGCCAGTGTTGCCACAAAATACAGAAAAGATGTTGATCTTTTTCTCCCGGTAGCCGAGCTAGTTTCTGACATCAAATCCCCAATTCAGTTTTTTCCTCAAGGTATTAACGAAACTATACCCTTCAAATTTTATTAACCGGGCACTGAACGATTCTTTTTTTATGTTCAGTTTGATATTTGATTTAACAATACTCGATCTGGAGTCGAGTGAGACAAGAAAATAATTGCTCCTGCTTTCTACTTCCAGCGAGACAACACTACTGTCAGAGATGACAAGTGGCCTGACATTGAGGTTATGCGGACTTACAGGTGTAAGTATCATATTGTTGGAATGAGGCATAACAACTGGTCCGCCGCAGCTCAGCGAGTATCCTGTTGAGCCTGTAGGAGTGGAAATAATCAATCCATCAGCCCAATATGAATTAAGAAATTCATTGTTAAGATACGTATGAACGGTAATCATGGAAGATGTATCCTGTTTTAAAACAGTAAATTCATTCAGTCCGAAATTCAACCCGTCGAAAATATTCTCTGAGGATTCCACCCGTAGCAACATACGTGTATCAATGCCGTACGAATTATCTTTCAGAGATTGAACAGCCGTTGTGATCTGTTCTTTGGTTGTGGTAGCCAGGAATCCTAATCTTCCGGTATTAATTCCCAGGATAGGGGTTTCCTTTGGTCCGACATGCGTAATGGATTCCAGAAGGGTGCCATCTCCGCCAAGGCTTAACATAAAGTCGAAATCATCAAAAGCTTCATTGCTTTTATATATTTCTGTATTCTCTATGTCAATACCTGCTTTGTAAGCCAGATCATAAAAAGAGTCCGACAAGAACAAACGTGCTCCGTGTTTTCTCAGCACATTGATCGTAAGCTCAATAACTGGTATTGTGTTAACAGAAAAAACCTTACCGTGAATTGCAACATTCATAATGATGGATTAAAAAAGTGCAATTTATAAAAATGATTGTGAACAGGCTTATATATTGAGAAATTTTAACAGATTATCAAGTCTTTCTTTTTCGTTTTCCATGTTTTCCGATTCGTGGAATTTAGCAACTACCTGGTAGCTGAACCGTTCAAGCGTGGCGATCGTCGTTGACAGATCATCTTTGTTGAGCTTGAGGGTCAGAAATACTTTATTGGGATCAGCCGTGTGATAGCTGAGATAACTTCCCAGGATCTTCGCATCATCCGATTCAATAAGCCGGCTGATTTCAGCCATAGAATAATCAATAAATTTCAGGCTTAGCACCAAAATGCCTCCCTGACTCTGTACAGCCAGTGATGATGCAAATGCTTTGAGTGTATCTTCATAACTGGAAACACCCATAAATTCGCCTTCCCTGTTAATGATGGCTACCAGTTCAGCTTCAAATTCCTGTGAAAGACGGATGATATCAAAAAGGTGCTGATCTTCATTTACATAACAATTTTCCGCAATAAGCCGAAAATCACTGATCCGCTGGTTCAGGTTATTACTTTCAAGAATGATCTCCTCCGAAATGAGTCCTTTGAAATGCCGGTTATCAATAACGGGCAACTGGTTGGTTTTTAATTCTTCCATCCAGATAATCGCTTTTTCTGCTGTATCAGAAAATTTAAGCGCGGGAATCATGGGGTTTATCAATCCTTCAGCTATCATACATGCACCATCAGTTTGGTTAAGAAATCATCCAGTATCGTATTAAATTTTTCCGGTTGCTCCATCATGGGAGCATGGCAGCATTTATCAATAAACCTTAATGTTGAATTCGGTATTAAACGATGAAAATCATGCGCCACTAAGGGAGGTGTGATGGTATCGTTCAGTCCCCATATCAGCAGGGTAGGTATTTTGATCTGAGGCAATTCTCTTGCCATATTATGTCGTTGTGCAGATTTTGCAATCGCCACAATATTCAGACATTTGGGAATACTCTTCGTTGTTTCAAAAACTTCATTGATATAATCTTCCGAAATCGTATCGGGGCTGTAAAAAGTATATTGAACGCGTTCTTTGACATATTCATAGCTCCCTCGTTTCGGAAATGAGCCTCCCATAGCATTTTCAAATAGTCCTGAGCTTCCAGTCAGGACAAGGCTTTTCATTTTTTCCTGATTCGAAAGAGTGTAAATTAAAGCGACGTGTCCTCCCAGCGAGTTGCCTATCAAATGGAAATCTTTATATCCAAAAGTATCCATAAACTCACCGAAAAAGTCAACCAAACCATCAATGCGTGCTTTTCTGAAAGGCATATCATAGATGGGTAAAAGCGGAATGGTGACCTTATATTGTAATTTGAATTTCTCGATTACCGTTTCCCAGTTGCTCAATGCACCAAAGAGGCCATGTAATAAGATCATGTTCTCTCCGGAACCTTCTTCGATGAACCTGAATTTTCCTTGTTTCTTTATTTCATATCTCATCAATCCTGCTCATTTAATTGAAATCGACGAAAAGTAAATCAAATTTTAATCATATTCAAACGGATAGATTATTTACTTGTACCCAATTCTCCAAAATCTTTAATCCATGCTCCGTTAATGCCGCTTCCGGATGAAATTGAACACCCCATACGGGTAAAAGCCTGTGCCTTACAGACATAATTTCTTTTTCTTCTGTTTCTGATGTAACTAATAAAACATCTGGCAGGTTCGTACATACCAGTGAATGATATCTGACTACTTTAAAATATTCGGGGATTGTATTGAATATCGGGTCATCCCAATGCCGGATCAGGGATATTTTACCATGCATGGGCATGATGGCTTTTGTTATTTCACCTCCAAAAAACTGACAAAGTGCCTGTTGTCCGAGACAGATCCCAAACATGGGCAGTTTATGGTGAAAGTATTTTATTACTTCCATCAGGTACCCTGCTTTTTCCGGAGTTCCCGGTCCGGGAGATAATACAATCCCTGAATAATGACCGGTTGAAATTTCTTCCGGAGGTGTGTTGTTCCTTTTCACCTGAATTTCGATGCCCAGCTGTTGAAAATAATCTACCAGGTTGTAGGTAAACGAGTCGAAATTGTCCAGGATCAGGATCAAGAGAATATATTTTGGAACAACTCGCTGATCGTCTGGATAAAACTCTCAAAAGAAGGGAACACCGTGCCTATTGCATGTCCAAACATTGGTGCGAAACCGGAAACATAGGGAAAGATCAGCGATTCCTGAGTCATGGTTTCAGGTAACATAATACCTACACTACTAAATATCCAGTACAGGACACTAATC
>JBNKDZ010000617.1:0-9971 GCA_050288525.1 Cyclobacteriaceae bacterium | reverse complement strand
ATACAAACAAAGTGATCTACGAAAATGAAGATGTGATGTTCTTTATTTCTAATTATACTCAGGAAGATAATATCCTGACAATCAAGGTCAATGAAGTGTATAAAATACTGCATCTGCCAAAGGATTATTATGAAGATTTCAGAGCTGTCATCAATTCAGCGGCAAACTTTAACAAGCTGACTCTGATATTGCAACCGGATAACTAATTAGCGATCGGGTTTCTTACTGAATAACATAAGCGGCAATACTATTTGTGAAAATCAACCGATTATTAACAAAAAGTTGATAGATTTAAAGGCTATAAGCTATCTACACAAATGAAATTGCCTTTAACATCTTCAGGGATCATTAAGAGAATTTTCAGGTTCTCACGGGCATTTATCATTTCAGTTCTCACAATACTATTCCTTGTGATAATACTCCTGCAATTCTCTTTTATCCAAAACATGCTGGTTCCCCGGATAAATACTGAAATCCAAAAATTATTTTTAACAAAAGCCTCTATCGGATCAATCCACCTGTCCTTTCCTAAAAAGCTTGTTATTGGTGATGTCTATCTCGAAGATATGGACAAGGACACGCTGATTTATATGGAAAAAATAAGCATTAACGTCAATATCACGGACCTGATATTTAAAAAACTCAATGTAAAAAAAATAGAGCTAACAAATGGAAAAGCCAATATCTTCATAACAAAAGACAGTCTGTTAAATATATCCCGGACTCTGAATCCTACGGATAATCCTCCTGATACAACGGCGGAAAATGATCGGTGGAAAATTAATTTTGGCAAACTCTCTTTAGCAGATATCCGGTTTATGTATGCTGACAGTATTGCAACCAATTATGTCACGGGGGTTATCAGTAAAGCCGGAGTTGAAATAAAGGAGTTCGACCTTGAGCGATCACAACTGATCGCTGAAAATATGTATTTCAAAAATTGCAACATCAGCTTTTCCAAAGATACCGCCAACCCCGTAGTCCCTACTCCAGCACCCCCGGAAAATGGCTTTAACCTTCTCTTTCAAAATGATATTACTCTTGACGGATGCAAATTTTTCTATTCTGATAACAGCAGCGCAACAGCAATGAATGCCTCAATAGGAACTTTGACTATTGAAATTGATAAGTTTGATCTGAATAAAAAAGATCTTATCGTCGATTATTGTGCGATTGAAAACACTTCTGTTGGTTATTATCAGGGGAACAGCATCCAAACTCCAGTGCAGGCACAGGACACCCTCCTTAATGGATGGAACATTCATATCTCCGGACTGGATCTCGACAATCAGGAAATAAAACTGGAAAATATACTGAAAGACAAACCCATTCATATTCAAAACCTTACCATCGAAAGTGATAACCTGAGTCTTCATGACGGATACTTAAACGCCTCATTCAACAACATAAGTTTTCAGGATAATTTCGGGATCGGCATGAAATATGGAAAACTGGAAATCACCGGAATTCCCGGTCAAACGATTATTCCTGTCGTCGAACTACAAACAGGTCAGAGCAGAATATCGGCAAAACTGCAAATAGACCAGTCTTTGTTGCTGCCGGTTGATGCGCATTTTTATGACAAACCGTTAAAAATCGACCTTATCCATTCCAGTATCGCTATGAATGAAGTACGATCGGTATATCCCGAAATTGATTCTTTAACAGGCATTGACCTACGGGATGTGGTTATTAAAAGCAAACTGGACATTGAAGGTTCGCTAAATAACCTGCATTTTAAAAACATAGCCATATCCCCGCTGCCGGAAACGCATATTACAGGAACTCTGGATCTTTCAGAGCTTATGCACGGCAAACCAGTGTTGCTGGCAGATCTTAAAGCATCTTTCTCCGGAAATATCATCCACAGAATACTCTCTTCTGATCAGTCTGCAATCATACTGCCCGACAATATTGATCTCCGGCTGAGAGGGAAAGCATCGGAAACTGATTCAAATCTGGATATGGAAGTAAATAGTAAACAGATAGACCTTAGTGGAAAGGTCCTGTCCTCTCTGGATCAGAATACCATGCGTAAATCAGAAATCAGCCTGAATGTACGCAACATCCATGCTGGAAATATCCTCAATGACACAACATACGGACAAGTAAAAGGGACTATTAACATTCGGATCGAAAACAATCCTGATGAGGTTACCGGAATTGATTTTGAACTAAAAGCAGACACATTGTACTATGCAGGCTACAATTTCACAAACATCTCTGCATCCGCAACATCTGAACACCACAATTGGATCTCGGAAATCAGCATTTCTGATCCCGAACTGAACCTTTCACTTCTGACTGAAGGCCCATTTGTTTCCATGTCAGAATTTAACTTAACACACCATCTCACTTTAAAAAGGGCAAATGTTGCTCTTCTCGGGTTATTCCCCCAACCCGTTCTTACAAGTACCAATGCAGATCTGACCTCCATTCGGGATGACAATCTTCTGCACCTTGACCTCAACATCAGGGATTTTTATATTGAGGAGCCGGACAAGAAATATGTGTTACCATTTCTTCGGTTATCTTTGAATTCAGATAGTTTAAATACCGGATTTCAAATCAACTCGGAACTGGTTAATGCCTCTTTTGCCAGCAACTTTTCTTTAAAATTCTGGGAGGAGACGAATCAGGAAAGGTGGTCGGATCTTAAAAAGCTGATCCTGAAAGATACTACGGGCATACTCCCCGGGAAATACATCACATTGAATGCAACCATACCGGATCCTGAATTTCTAACCTTTGTTTTCCCGGATATAGAAACCATTTCCATTGACAGCATTCGTGCCGGATTCGACGGATCTGAAAACCTGGTATATGCCATTACTAAAATCAACCACCTTGAAACAGAAAATATAAAAGCAGACACCTTCGATCTTCGTATCCATTCAACAGAAAAAGGTTTTGAAATGATTTCAACACTTAAAGCCCTGTATTTCGACTCACTTTTCGTCAGAGACATATTATTTCAGTCAAAATACATCCATGATCAGTTTGTTTCTATACTCCAGTGCGGGCCAGAGATGCAGCCGGATTACCTCATTAAAAGTTATTTTATTCCGTTGTCCGATGAAAAGGGTTTTCAGATCAAGATAGATCCTGAAAGGATTATCCTGAATAAAACTTCCTGGAGCATTCAGGATGACAACTTTCTCAGGTCAGAAAATAACAGATGGCTTTCCAACGGACTTATATTGACGCAGGGCAATCAGTCTTTTTCAACCCGGGTAAATGATAAAAAAATCCATTTGGAATTCAGGTCCTTCAATATCAGCAACTTCACGGATTTTTTACAAAATCCTTCAGAGCGTTCAATGATCTCAGGAATGGCAAACGGAGAAATTAACATCGAATTTCCGGAAAATCATACTATCCTTACCAGTAATTTCTCGATAAATGACCTTGCATTGAAAAATATGCTCCTCGGAGATCTGTATCTGGATATTGAAAATCCCGGAAGGAATCGTTTGGACATTGATATGTCTTTAAAGAACCAAAGCAATGACATCCGTTTCACCGGAACGTATTCGCTTCTCGATGACAGATCACTTTCAGCAAAACTCAGATGTGATCTCCGGGATATCTCGATATATGAACCATTACTGACAGATGGCATTACCGGATTAAATGGTCAGGTTGCAGGAGACCTTGAACTAAATGGCACCGTGGGAAACCTGAAAGGCCAGGGTGTCGTTTCGTTTACGAATACACAGTTTTATTCAGGCACATTGAATTCAACCTACATTATCACTAATGAAAACCTAAAACTAAAGGACAACATTATACATTTTGATAAATTCACCATTCGCGATCCGATGGAAAACAAATTCCTGCTTAACGGAACTGTCTCACTAGTTGGAGATCAGCCCGTTAATCTGGAGATCAGGACAGACAATTTTCCTGTCATAAATACATCCCGAAACGAAAACAGCTCATTTTTCGGAAAACTCATCGTAGAAGCAGTCTCACGTATTCAGGGGAACCTGAAATCCCCAAAGATCAAATCCAATATCCGGATAAAGGATCAGACAGCGTTAACCTATGTATTACCTTCATCAACCATCAATCTGATCTCTGACGAAGGCATTGTAAACTGGGACACAGACACCCTGATTGAGACACGTTATTCCTTATCGGATTCCTTGTTTGAAAATCTTGAAGGCTTAAACATAGACCTTCAGCTAACCATAGATAAAGGGGCTTCCTTCAGAGTTGATATTGATCCGAATTCAGGCGATTATATAACACTAAAAGGATCAGGAAATCTGAATTTTAATTATGATGAAAAAACTTCAGAACCCAATTTGTCGGGAAATTATGAGATCACGTCGGGTGTATACCAGGTTTCGTTTTATGGAATGGCGAAAAAAACATTCCTGATCCGGGAAGGAAGTGCTGTTTCATGGACCGGCGATCCCATGGAAGCAAATATACGAATACAGGCATCTTATGTTATCCGAACCTCTTCCATGACCCTTGTTGCCAAGCAAATGGATGATATATCCGAATATGAAAAAAAGATCTATAATCAGGCATTGCCCTATGAGATTTCAATTCTCATCAACGGAAATATCAATAGCCCTGATATTCAGTTCGAGCTGGATTTGAGCGATGAATATACACTAGAGTATCCGGCGATACATGCCAAACTTAGCGAGCTGAATCAAACCGGAAATGAATCGGAGCTTAACAGACAGGTATTTGGTCTGCTTACACTTGGAGGATTCCTGCCTGAGAGCCTTGACCAAAATGTAGGCGCTACCTTCGCGACGACTGCTGCTGCAAACAGTATAAACGGCATACTTACAAACCAACTCAACAGGATGTCCGGCAATATGATAAAAGGTGTGGATTTCAACGTTGATCTGACTTCGCACAGTGATTATACATCCGGAAAAACCAAAACCACCATGGACTTCTCTGTAACAAAAAAACTGGCGAACGATCTTATAAGCATTGAGGCGGGTGGATATATGGATCTGGATAATGATGTTCAGACAAGTGGAAACAACTTCAAAGGAGACATTGCCATTGTCTATAATCTATCGAAAAAAGGGAACATCAAACTTAAGACCTATAATGAAGCCTCCTATGATATGATCTATAAAGATATCAGGAGTTCGGGTATTTCGTTGATTTTTATAAAGGATTTTGGTTATAATCGTAATAAAAAGAAAAAAGACAAGAAAAAGCCCTGATGGAACCCGTAATCAAATATTTCTTTGTGTAATGATGAAGTATTACCTCGTATTTTTAGTCATTCTTTTTATTCCTGCCTGCACAGGCTTAAATAAATTACCCAAGGATGAGCGGCTATATACAGGTGCCTCACTTTCTGTTGACCAAAAGAAAACATTTGATAAAGAATTTACACAGGAACTCAGTCAGGAAATAAAACCATCACCTAATAAAAAATTCCTGTGGATCCGACCTGCATTGTCGATATACAATTTTTCTTCCGGAGCAAAAAAAGAAAAGGGATTCAAATCGTGGTTAAACAGAAAGTTTGGAAAACCACCGGTATTGTTACGTGATGCCAAGCCAAAACTGACACAGGATATTCTTCAAAACCGGCTGTTTCATAGCGGTTATTTCAATGCTGAGGTAACCTATGATTCCACACTACGAAAAAAGACCGCCCGGCTCCACTATACCATTTATCCGAATGAAAGACATGCCATCGATACCTTGTCATTTCCGCGTGAACAAACCCAAATCGCACAGGATATTCGAAATCAACAGCCAAAAACGCTTATTGTCAAAGACACCCCGTATGATCTGGATATTATAAAAAATGAACGCATCCGAATTGATAATGGGCTAAAAGACTCAGGCTATTTTTATTTCCAGCCTGATTTTCTTCTTTTCAACGCCGATTCATCCGTCGGCAACAATAAGGTAAAACTTGATTTAAAGATTAAACAAAGTATCCCGAATGAAGCTTTCCGGAAATATACGATCGGAAATATCTATCTCTTTGATGACTATCAGCTTGAAGAAGAAAATAGTGAAGCTGATACCACACAAATAAATGGTGTTCATTATATTTCCCGTTATCACGCTTTCAGACCTGAGATTATTCTTAACTCGGTTGATATTTCAAAAGACTCCTTGTACTCACACCATCGTCACATGACCACATTCCGTCAATTGATGAGCCTTGGTGTTTTTAAATATGGCAGCATCCGGTATCTTGAAAGTGATCAGCCGGACAAGCTTGATGCTCATATTCACATGACAACGAGCAAAAAATACTCTCTGAGCACCGAATTCGGGTTTGTATCAAAAAGCAGCAGCTATGCGGGGCCGGGAGCAAAACTCACCTTCAGAGACCGGAATTTTTTACGTGGAGCTGAAGAACTTAGCATTAACTTCCGGGCGAGCCTCGAACTACAACTCAATTCAGATTCCGTAAATACTTCCTATGAATTAGCAGCAGATGCAACATTAAAAATCCCCAGGATGTTGTTTTTTAATTCAAGGTATTTAATATCCAAAACACCGGAGACCTTTATCCGGTTTGGAACAAATTCCTTTCACAGGGTTGAATTATATACGATGAATAAGCTACATGCCAGTTTCGGCTATAGCTGGCAACGCGACCATACTGTTTTTCATCAGATCCGGCCATTTGACATCTCCTATCTGCGCACAACCAACATCACGGATGTCTTTGATGATTTCCTGAATATGAACCCAAACCTCCGCAGAAGCTTCGAAAATCAGTTCATATTTGGCACCAGTTATGAATATACCTATGACAAGCCTGTTTATGAGCATGAAAAGCTATCTTTCTGGGGTGAAGTAGAAACAGCCGGGAATGTATTAAGTATGATGAGCAATGTTTTTAATAACAGGCCTTCTGATGAGGGTGAGCCAGTAAAATTTTTGGGGGTTCCTTTTGCACAATATGTACGTCTGAGGGCTGACCTACGGAAATATTTCAAAATCAAAGAGCGTACAGAGTTGGTCGGCCGGCTCGAGATTGGCATTGGCCTTCCGTATGGTAATTCAACGATCCTGCCAAACAGCCGTCAATTCTTCGTTGGAGGCACCAATAGCCTCAGAGCATTTGTAGCTCGATCGATTGGGCCAGGTTCTTATAATCCACCCGATGAAAACATCAGCATTGACCAAACCGGCGATATCAAGCTCGAATCGAACATCGAATACCGGTTTGGCCTTTCCAGACTGTTACGAGGTGCTTTTTTTTTGGATGCAGGGAATATCTGGCTGTTGAATGAAGACCAATCACGGCCCGGATCAGCCTTTAGCATGAACAAGGTCCTGGATGAGCTTGCAATAGGATCTGGTTTCGGTTTGCGTATAGATGCCGATTTTATCGTAGTACGGCTTGATCTGGCCTTCCCTCTGAAGATCCCCTACCGACCTGCCGGAGACCGCTGGGTCCTTCAGGATATCCGTTTTTTTAACCGCAACTGGCGAAAAGACAACCTGATGCTGAACTTTGCCATAGGTTACCCGTTCTAGTTAATACCCCGCATCGTTGTAAATAATATTTTTTATCCTGATATTGACCGTATTAGCAAATACCCATTTTCGAATTTATGGCACGCAGGCGTAAAGTAAACACCGATACACCTTCATATACCTTCTGGGATCTTGATAAAGATAAAATTGTACATGTAGAAAGGGTACAGACAAATCTGGAAGAAGACTATGTGCTGTTTAAACCCCATATAATTGAACACTATGCAATACGCTGGTTTATAAAAGGACATGGGGAGATCATCATCGATCATGTCCCGTATGAGATCCTTCCAGGCAGGATCTTTCTTGTCACCCCCAACCAGATAAGCATAGCCAAAGCCGATACCAATACGTTTGTTGATCTTTTTGTTATAGCATTTACCAATGATCTTTTTGATCTGATGGACATCGACAAGGAGACAAAAGCTTTCTTTGCCGGCGCCCTGTCACATCTGGTTGTGGATCTTGACGACGAATTACAATCCATCATACAGGCATATTATACCATACTCGAATACGAATTTAAAACAGATCACTCAACTCTGAGAGAAAAACAAATTGCCCTTCTCACACGATCTCTGGTAACTCTTCTTGTTCGTAAAGCCACCGACAAGCAGGATTTATCTAACCGAAAAAGGACCTATGTTAACCTCTACCGGAATTTTCTGCAAATGCTTGAAGATCATTTTCAGGAGAAACATTATGTGTCTGATTATGTTGACCTGCTAAACATCCCTGAAAAAAGGCTTAACCGCGCCTGCAAGTCAATAACTCATAATTCTGCCAGTCAGATCATTCAGGAACGTATTGATTTTGAAGCAAAAAAACTGTTATACTACAGCTCAAATTCCATAAAAGAGATCGGATACCACCTCGGATTCAGGGATCCGTCGCACTTCAATAAGTTTTTTAAAAAAATTAATAGCCTGACTCCTGGTGAGTTCAGAGAACGTATAATTTCCCGGGAGGAATAGTGGCTTTTTTACTATCAGCTTATTCTCCCCATCGTCAGTTTTCCATGATTTATGCCTTTTACAGCTATCAGCTTGTCAGCCAGCTCTGTCAGTCTGGCGGCCTCACCCTTCACCGCAACAATCTCGAAACAGCTGTCATGATCGATATGGAAATGCTGGGATGACATAATCACATCGTGGTAATGATGTTGCACATCCATGAGATTGTTTAATACTTCGCGCTTATGGTGATCATAAAATAAAATGATCGAACCTGCTACGATGTTGTTGCATTGCCACTTTTTCAGCACCAGGTTGTTAGAAACCAGCTGCCTGATCGCCTGTGAGCGGTTTGAAAAATGATTTTCCTTTGTATACGCATCCAGCGCATCCAGCAATTCCTTTTCCAGAGATACTCCGAACCGTACTACTGACATCTTTATTTTTTTAAAATGAAATCCTTAAAACCTTTTTAACCTACAATTGTACAACACAACCTAATTTATCCGGATGATCCAGTACAAGTACATCCTTCCTGAAACCCTTCAGCATCCATAAGATTATCAGATCACCTCCTGCAGTAACAGAAAACAGGATGCCAAATATCAGAAAGCCGATATTTCCGGTGATCAGCGACAAAATGAAAGGGATAAATCCCAATACTACAGCAGGCATTATGCTGCCTAACCGGTAATGTAACATCATCAGATATTCATCACAATGGCAATAGGGCGCAAAATATTTCCACTGCATGCCAAAACGAATTGATTTCCAGCCATTTTTACAAAATAATGCCCAGGTAATCCCATGTATAAGTTCATGCAGGATAATACCAACGCCCAATACGAGCAGGTACACAAACTTATATTGATGAAAATGCTGAACTGCTTTCAACAAATACCGTTGATCTAAATGCTCTTTCCAAAACACATAGTAGGGTGCTAAAAACAACAGCGCAACCGGTATGATCATGAACAACACGTACAAATGTGCTGTGCCTGTCTCCATGGTTATTTCCTTATTTTCCGGTTTATCCCCCATCATAACGTCTTTAAGGCAGTGAATTAGGATTAATAATGGACTGATATATAGCTTCCTGTATATCCGTCCGGACATTCAGCCGCATAAGTTCTTTGTTTTCTCTGGTCGGATAGACCCTGTTCGACAGAAAGACATACACAATATCGTATTCCGGATCTACCCAGGCAAAGGTGCCGGTAAACCCCGAATGCCCGAAACTTAGCTGACTAACCGATTTAGCGGTATTGCCATTGGAGTGCGGCTCTGGCAAAGGCCTGTCAAACCCCATACCTCTACGGTTATCCTGATCACAAAACTGACACCGTGTAAATTCATTTATGGTAGCTGTCTGAATAAACCTGTGGCCGGCATAATCACCTCCGTTGAGGTACATCTGCATCAGCTTGGCCAGATCCAGGGCATTGGAAAACAGTCCCGCATTGGAAGACATCCCTCCCATCAGTGCTGCGCCTTCATCATGAACCGTTCCGTGTATGAGCC
>JBNKDZ010000616.1:0-2463 GCA_050288525.1 Cyclobacteriaceae bacterium | reverse complement strand
AACAAGCCTATGATCTTACCTAATCGTTCTTCTTCCCGATATTGGGCATCGAGTGCTTTATCCACGAAGAAATATTCCAGTGGTGTGTCAACATGGAAGTGGTCCCATTCATCTTTAATGGTCATCATGACATTCCGGATGTTTCCCGGGCGTATCCGGACGGACAGGTAGTTGCTTACATCGGCCATCTGGAATACCATCGGAGTGGGTAACTCATGCAAGGACATCAACTGAAAATCTTTCGTAATACCGATTAGTTTATATGTTCTTCCATTGTTGTTATAATCAAAGACAAACTGGTTGTCGACACCTTCGATTCCCAGCATTTTTGCAGCTGCTTCATTTATCACAATATCCTGATTGGGATTTGAATTTTCTTTGTAGAATTGACCTGCTTTCATTTGGATATCATAAGTCCCGGCAAAGTTTTCATCAACATTCATTCTGTCCAGTATCACCATTTTGTCCGAATCGGATTTTCGGAAAGGATTTCCAGCTTCCTCATCAATGGAAGGAACTTCTGATGAATAGGATGCTGATAAGACTTCAGGGTATTTTAACAGTTCGTTTTTAAAGGAGTTCCTTCCATCACCCAGGCGGTTGACTCCTTTTATTACAATAACATTTTCTTTCTGATATCCCGGGTTTTGTTGTTGAAGAAAATAGATCTGTTTCCGGATAATGGTAGTACTGAAGATCAGCAATATAAATATGGCGAATTGCGTCACTACCAGCATGCCTCGCATCGTGGATTTGTTTTTTCCTGTTACGATTGCACCTTTTACGGCAAGTACTGGTTTTGCTCTGGTAATAAAAAAAGCAGGGTATAGTCCGGCGAAGAGCGTGATAACAAATGGAATGGAAATAACCGAGATCAATGTCGGTGTGTTTAATAAGAATTTTGGCTTAAGCACGATTTCAGAGAAATCATTTAAAGCAGGCAGGGCAGTGAAAAATACGCCCAACGCAATTATCAGTGCGATCAGGCAATACATAAATGTTTCAAGCAGAATCTGCCATATCAATAAGCTACGTCCGGAACCGATCATCCGTTTGATGCTGATCTCTTTGGTACGGAGGGCGGCGCGTGCTGTGCTTAGATTGATAAAATTGAAACATGCCATGAACAAGATCAGCAATCCTGTTGCAGATAACCCAATCACCAGGCGCATGTTTCCGGCTCTTTGCGTTTTGTCTGTGTATTCGGCGTTTAGATGTATATCACGAATCTTTTGAGGCGTATGGATCACGAAATTCCCCTGTTGTTCGAATTCATTCAGGGAGATGCCCATGGCATCTTTAGTCAGCTTGTCGTAGTATTTTCTGGGAAATTCGTTGATTTTCTGTTTGAAAGATTCAAAATCGGTATTTTCCTTTACCAGAACAAAAGAGAAAAGATTGCCGTAATTTCCCCAATCGTTTTGTCTGCGTGTGTGGTTGTGATTTTTAAAGTTGGCCAGAATGTCAAATTGTAACGTAGAGTTTTCCGGCATCTCCTCCAGAATACCTGATACAACAAAACGCTCTCTGGTTTCTTCAATGTAAAGGAATTTATCTATAGGATCTTCATCTCCGAAATATTTCCGGGCAGTTTTCTCTGTCAGAAGTATGCTGTTTGGATCCGAGAATGCTGAGGAAGGGTCTCCATCAAGCAGGCGAATGTCAAATATATTGAATATGCTGGAGTCAGCGTACCAGATAAATGGTTCAATAAACCTGTTGTCAAGATATTTCACTGTATAGTTCTCATCATAATATAGTCTGGCAGCTTCTTCTACTTCGGGGAGCTCATTTTTGGCTGTTATAGCAAAAGGCACTTCGGATCTCGATAGCTTTTCTTCGCTGTCACCCATTTTTATATGAGAAATAATACGGTATATCCGATCTTCTTTCGAATGGAACTTGTCGAAGCTAAGTTCGTGAAACACATAGGTGGTGATATATAAAAACGCCGCCAAGCCAAGCGCCAGTCCGATCAAATTTAAAAAGGCATGAAATTTATCTTTTCGAATACCCCCTAAAGCCGATTTAAAAAACAGTTTTAACATGTTTATCTTTTTTAATTATTCATATCTCAATATTTCAACCGGATTTCGTCTTGCGGCATTAAGGCTTTGAAGACTTATAGTCAAAACAGCTATGCCGAATGCTACAATACCGGCAAGAAGGAAAATCCACCACGACATTTCTGTCTTATAGGCAAAGTTTTGGAGCCATATCTCCATAAAATAACCGGTGACAGGCACAGCCAGCACGAAGGCAATAAGCATTGAGTAAACGAACTCCTTGTTTAGTAACAATAAGATATGTCCGACTCTGGCTCCATTAACTTTTCGCACTCCTATTTCCTTAATTCTTCGTTCGATCATAAATAACACCAGACCAAATACTCCAATGCTTGCTATCAGGACAGCGAGTATGCCTAACCATCCGATAACTTTCAACATCAGGCTTTCGTGCCGG
>JBNKDZ010000615.1:0-10250 GCA_050288525.1 Cyclobacteriaceae bacterium | reverse complement strand
TCATATCTTTCGTCGTCTTAAAGATCAATCCGGAAATTTAACAAATATTCATTCTTATCTGAAAAGTCTTCAAAATGCGTCATGTTCTTCTTTTGTGATGTTCCTTCTGATTTTCCAATGCCTTGGTTCGGTCAGTACTCTAATTAATTCCTTAGGTTGACGCCTATGGTGTCTCACGAACCACGGCGAAATGAATTCCAGAATACAAATTAATAGCAGGAACTGCATTCCATAAACTTTTAGACAAAACACTAAACCAAGCAATGAACTATAATCGTAATGCTGATTAGACACGATGCATTGCGTTTCTACCGGTTACTCTGCTTGATGACCATGAAGTTTGCTACCCACTGAAAGGCGACAAATCCGAAAATAAAGATCATACTCATTCCATTGAAAATGTTGCCCGTCGAAAAGCTTACGCTGATGGATAAGAGTCCGAGTGCCGCCAGTACAATGGTATAGATCAGCAGGGCATTCTTGTATTTTGTAGGTGAAAACATAATGCTCAATGGGAGCATCATTACGAATCCGTAGACAGCAATGGTCAGGTATACATAGTCGTCCATAAAAATGAACAGAAGCAGCCCCACAACAAATAACACAAAGCTGATAGCCACGAAATTTGAACTCAGTTTTTCTTTTTTGTCGAGCAAAAACTGTCCGTATTTGTTGAACCGGAGAAACAGGTTGCTGACCGGACTGATCACCCATGTTGAAAAGGCAATCAGGGCAAAAATGATCAGGATCGGGTCCAGATAGGGTTGTAATGCCTCGTTTTTTTCAGCGACTGTTTTTAATAACCGCATAACCAGATAAAATCCTATGATAACTCCCCACTGGTATTTTGCTGTCAGGTTGCCCATGAAAAAGGCATATTTCAGAAACAGGCGATATACCGGATTGGTAGCTTTCAGAGCCTGCACCATGCCTGCCTGGGCAAACTCAAACGAAGGGTCATTTTTTAATGCCTCCCCGAAATGTTGTTTAGCCTTTTTGTAATCTCCTTTCTCCAGCAGACCCCAACCGTAGTTGGCATGCGTATACGGATTATTCGGATCTTCGCGAAGAGCTCCCTCAATGGTTTTAAAGGAATCGTCTTTCTTATTGAGCTTTAAAAGTGCCTTGCTCCTGGCATTCAGGCCGAAAACATTTTCTGCATCGATCTCAAGCGCTTTATCAGCAAGTTCAAGCGCTTCCTGAAATTGCTTCCGCGACAATTTTATATTGGCGTACAACGCGTAGTAGTCTGCGTTGTACGGGTCCATCTGTACGGCCTGACTGATATATTTTTCACCATCATCGAAGTTGTCCTGCTGTAAAGAGATCCTTGATTTGATAAAAAACAAATGGGAGGAGTCCGGCGCAATGCCGATGGCACTGTTGATCAGTTCTTCTGCATCATCTGCTTTTTCCTGTTGCAGTTTAACTTCTGCAAGTAGCGACAAAAACAGGGCGTTGTTCGAATCCCGTGCAAGAAGGGTTTTCAGAATCTTTTCTGCTTCGGTATATCTTTTTTGTTGAATTAATATTTCAATCTTGTAGATCTCGTTGTCGCTCATCAGTCTTTTCGTTTCATATAGGTTAGGATATCGTCATACAGACCGGAGTCGTTTGCGAACATCGCATAGTTTTTTGCCGTCATAAACCATTCCTGAGTACTTGCTTTGTGTTTTTTAATGGCTTCCAGCAAATCTTTTGTGTTCAACGGTTTAGGAATACCATCCTCCATGGAAGATTCAATTTTCGTTTCTATAGCGATATCGATAATAGCGTCGATATCGGCACCCGAATATTTATCCGCTTTCTTTGCCACCAGCCCATAATCGATGGAATCGATGGGTTTGTCTTTAAGCTTCAGTTGCAGGATGGACATTCTTGTCTCGACATCCGGTGGGGGAACAAAGATGATCCGGTCAAACCGGCCGGGTCTTCTGAAGGCAGGATCGAGGTTCCAGGGGGTGTTTGTCGCCCCTAAGATGAGCACCCCGTCGTTGTTATTATCCACCCCGTCAAGCTCCTGCAAAAACTGGTTGATAAGATGTCGCCCGCTCGATTGTTTCATATCGCTGCGACTGGCTCCCAGAGCATCTATTTCATCGATAAAGAGGATGCAGGGTGTGTTGTGACGTGCCAGATCAAAGATTTCATGCAGGTTTTTCTCGCTGTTGCCTATCCACATATCGAGGATGTCGTTGAGACAAACATTTATGAATCTGGCATTTACCTCACCGGCAGTAGCTTTGGCAATAAACGTTTTTCCACATCCCGGAGGGCCATACAGCAATATGCCTCCTCCGGCCTTTTTACCGTATGCTTTGTAGAGTTCCGGGTGCAACAATGGTTTTATGATCTTCAGATCAATCTCTTTCTTTACCGATTCCATACCGCCGACATCCGAAAAGTTGACTTTGGGTTTCTGCAAAAACTGATCATCCAGTTCATCGTAAAAATCTTCCTCCTGATTGACATTGCCCAGCCTGAATGCTGCATCCAGCTCTTCATCTTCAAAATCCGGCTTGATTTCGATCACCCGCTGGTAAATTTCCTTTGCCCTACCAACCGAATTTTCCTTTAGCAACCCTTTGGCATAAAGCGTAAGGATCTCAAGGTTTTTTGTGTCATAATCGATGATCTCCTCCAGAATCACATTGCAGGCCGAATAGTTTCCTTTGCGGAAAAAAACTTTTGCCAGACCCGTCTTTGCCTTTGTATCATCGGCATACCTGAGAACGGTCGTAAACTCTTTTTCTGCTTCATCCAGCCTGCCAAGAGTGAAAAGGGTGTCGGCAAGAATCATCCGAAGTGGTACATTATCCGGTGAATGTTTCAATGCTTCACGTAAACTTTCGATGGTATTTTCATTCATGCGTTTGTCGTTTGTCCTCCTAAAAAATTACGTTCCGTTTTAAAATACAGGGCCAAATATACGGCATTTTTAATAAAGAGTATTCAGGATCAGGGAAAGTTTGGTATAGCACACCCAAGCAGACTCCGAACATAATTCAGGTATAGTTTTAACCGGAAGAATCAATATTTTTTGTTTTTTGTTTGACAATTCAATAATAAGCTCTACATTTGTAGAATACAATTAATTAAAATAGAACTATGCAATTGACTAATGCAGAAGAACAGGTAATGCGGCATCTGTGGAAACTGGAAACGGCGTATATGAAAGAACTGCTTCAGGAATTTCCGGATCCGAAACCTGCATCTACAACACTGGCTACCTTGTTGAAGCGCATGATCGATAAGGGATTTGTAGGTTTCAAACAGCGTGGAAGCAACAGGGAGTATTTCCCACTGGTCAGGAAGAATCAATATTTTTCCGGACAGATCAATACGATCGTAAAGGATTTCTTCAATAACTCAGCATCACAATTTGCTTCCTTTTTTACAAATGAGACCAATCTGAGTGAAAAAGAACTGGAAGAGTTAAAAGAAATTGTAGATAACAAACTTCAACATATCAAAAAGAAAAGCAAATGATGGAATTTTTACTTAAGTCATCCGTCAGTCTGCTGGTTTTTTACGGCATTTACTTTCTGCTTCTGAGAAACATAAAGACTTTTGGGTTTAACAGATACTACTTGCTGTTTTCTCTTTTAGTATCCATAGTTATTCCTTTTATACATATTCAAACAGACATATACGCCCCTGTATATCCTACCATTCAGGATATTTCAGCCATTGCCAACGGATTTGTACTTCAGGAGAATGTTACCGGTCAGTCTGGTCAAAACATGTTCACTGCAGCAAACATCGTATCTTTTGTATACTTTCTTATTTCAGCAATTCTGTTTATACGACTGATACGGAATTTATACAGTCTGACAAAAAAAATACGGAAATCCGATAGGCTTACAGGCCCTCAGAAAAACATACTTTTGGTGCCGGAAAAGACATTGCCCTATTCGTTTTTCAACAATATTTTTATTAACCGCAGTGACTACAAAAAGGGAAAAATTGATCATGAACTGATGCTCCACGAAAACGTCCATTGCCATCAGTTTCACTCATTGGATATACTGATCATTGAGCTGATTAAAATTATACTATGGTTTAATCCTGTCATCTGGTTATATAAAAAAGATATGCAGCTAAACCACGAATATCTTGCTGACGAAGGAGTGCTATCCGGATGTGATCTGTCCTCTTATCAGCAAACGATCTTAAAACTTGTATTCCGGAATAATTCAACATACCTGGCCAGTAACTTTAATTATTCATTAACAAAAAAAAGATTGATTATGATGAAAAAGAATAATTCTTCACATACAATAGTACGAAAAGTTGCTGTTGTCACGATGGCAATGATATTGGTGTTTTCCATTTCTTTTGGCCAGGATAAACTGGTAAAGGATGGTTGGATGAATTTTGACAACGAATGGTGGTCTCCAATTCTTAAAAAACACCATATGGAGCCACAATCCTTTAACAATTTCGGGAAGGTCTTTGAAATGGGTTCGTCCAATTCAATAAATGATGGTATCGTGACATTGATTGATGCTGTTTTTATTATTGGTGTTGACGAAGAAAATTATATAATGATCAAATCACCCAAAGCCAGTCATGATATTGAAAAGGGGATTATCTCCGGTGAGACCGGTGTACTTGAGAATTATACCATTTCGGGTATGGTCCCCATGCAGCAAATGCAGTTTGTATATTTCGAATACAATGTCAATAACGGAAATTATAAAGCTGAAAATGCTACCGGGGTTATGAAAAAATAAAATGACACATTCATGCGGTCTGGCTCACCGGCCAGACCGCTATTGTGAACCTATGTTGAAATAGCAACCTGAATTCAATATGAAAATCAGTATATTCGTTTGTATTTGTAAACAAGGTTTTCTCCGGACAGTCGGTTTAACCTGACCAAGTATCACTTTTAAACACATCAGAACATGAAGCCAGAAGCATTTGTAAAAGCTTTTCATATCGAAAAACAACAATTTTTAAAAGAATACCTGTCAGACAGCTCTAAATCAGATGCCGGACAGCTGATCAAGTCGCTCCATCTTGATGCACAACAAACAGACATACTGAAAAAGATTCTCTCGCTTCGGATTCTAATAAGCAGGTATGAATCGAAGGCAGAATACTTTTTCTTCCAAACCATTCAAAAAATTCCCTCTACACTCCCCTTCCCCTGATTCATCCAACATTTTTTACTACATTTATCAAAAAGATTCGATACATCCTGAAGATTACCATTTTTTATGAAGACCATATTGATCTCCCAATGCCTGCAGAATGATTTCATCCGGCCTATCGGCAAGTACGACAACCTTCCAAACCTACTGCATGTCGGATACGACGAGTCAACACGACTGCTGGGAGATGACCCCGGGAACGGACCTCTAAGCCTTTTCATGAACTGGCTGAACGACACCGGCAAAGACCTGTTAAAAATCCATATCCGCGACTGGCACAGTAAAAACGACGCATCCCAGTCTTCGCATCTTCATAAGTTTGGCATCCATTGCATCGAAAATACAGAAGGCGCTGAGTTTGTCTTCCCCGCAGATAAGGATGCGGTAATCATTAGTTCGACAGGCCTCAATGATTTTATCGAAACATCGTTGAATGACCTGCTCGCCCAACACAAAAATGACAAGGTACGTGTCGGACTTATCGGTGTATGGACAGAAGCTAAAATTTACTTTACGGCATACGACATTGTTACACGATATCCAAATTTTGAGATCGCTGCTTGTGGAGCACTTACAGCCAGCTCTTCTGTTCACAGCCACTACGCTGCACTCGATCAGTTAAAGAGAATACTCAACGTACAGGTTTTCAACTCTATCGGTCAGTTCACCCATTTCCTGACCTGGGAAAAAGAGAGTATAACGATCGATTTTGATCCTGCCTCCCTTGAAATCGTGTCAGGTGAACCTTTGAATTTGTCGGATACAGAATTAAAGCTTTTCAAGTATGTGTTCCGGAATTCAAAAAAGATACAGGCACGTATCCTGGATGGTGGCTTCTCCGGCAATGTGGTCATCGGAACGCAAAGCACAGATATGAACGGTCATCAGGAATCGAAACATGTGGTGAAGATCGGCGAACAGGAGTCGATAGGAAAAGAACGCAAGTCATTTGAAATAATCGAAAATGTGCTGGGCAACAACGCTCCCAGGATTGTCGACTTTGCCGACAGTCATGGAAAAGGAATCATCAAATACCGGTATGCTTCCATGGGTGAAGGGGAGTCCGTTTCGTTTCAGAAAAAATTCTGTACAGACACCCCCATGGAAAAGATCGAAAAATACCTGAAGGTGATCTTTAAAGAACAATTGGGGAAATTCTATCAGGCCCGGACACATGAAAAGATGAATCTTCTGTCGTATTATGAGTTCGATAAAGTTACACTATCAGGATTGGAGACTGCTGTTTCCAATGTCTGCCAGGGAGATCTGGCAGCCGATAACCTTGTTTTACATTCGAAAACATTTCCGAATCCGCTTATTTTTTACCGGAAAGATCTCCAAACGTATATCCGCAAAACAAACATGTATGCCTTTCAATCCTACGTTCACGGCGACCTGAACGGAGCAAACATCATTATCGACAAACAGGAAAACGTATGGATCATCGACTTTTTTCATACCCACAGAGGACATGTATTAAAAGATCTTATAAAACTTGAAAATGACATCCTGTACATCTATTCCGATATACAATCAGAAGCAGATTTTCATGAAGCTTTGAAAATCAGTGAGCTGTTATTTGCCGTTACTGATCTGCGGGCCCCGCTGCCCGCTGTTGAAAAAACCGGCATCAAAAAAGCCAACTTCCTCCGCATCTATCAGACGATCTGCCTGCTAAGGCGATTTTATGTCGACCTGATCGAATGGGACCGGAATCCGTTACAGCTGTTTATTGCGCAGTTACGCTATTCGATGCATACCATCACATTTGATGAATGCAATCAATGGCAAAAAGAATGGGCCTTGTACAACTCAGGTAAGTTTTGCGAGATCATCCGGAATAAGTTCCGGGAAACAGGCCGGCTCCGCATTGATTTCCTTGCATCGGAAAGATTAAAAGACCGTTCTGTAGCACTTACGATTCTTCCGGGAAGAAAAGACCATAGCCGAGATCTGTCAGAAGATATTATGGAAATTAAAAAGAATAATATAGATTGTATTGTTTCTTTAATAACAAAAGATGAACTGGAGCTTTACGGTGTTCCCGAATTGTTTGAAACCTACAAGGACCATGGCATCGAATACCTGCATCAACCGATTATTGACCAAAAAATTCCCGGAAATGCAGATATTGAAGCGATAAATGCATTTATTAACGACAAAACAGCCCGAAACAAAAACGTGCTGATCCATTGTGTCGGAGGTTTGGGCCGGTCGGGATTGGTGGCTGCCTGTTATCTGAAATCGTTGGGAGTTACTTCCGAAGAAGCTGTTAAGATTGTACGGGATGCCCGGTCGATACGGGCAATTGAAAGCAAGGAACAGGAACAATTTGTATATACTTTTAAAAAATAAAATATGTTTGGTATTAAATTCATCAAATTCGATTCAATGACCTATGCCATCCATCATTCGAATGGAAAGGTCAAAAAAGAAGGGCGAGGGCTTTCTTTTTTCTACTATGCTCCTACCTCATCTATAACTGCCATCCCGTTAGGCAGCAGGGACATACAATTTATTTTTAACGAAACAACCAAAGATTTCCAGACCATCACCATCCAGGGACAGATCACCTACAAAATCGAGAATCCCACCCAGCTGGCTGATTCCCTTGATTTTACCCTTGACAAAAACCAGAAGTACAAAGATGACAACTTCGAAAAGCTCAATCAAAGGCTCAATAACGAAGCACAGACGTCCACATCATCCTTTATCCAGGGGCTAACCCTAAAAGAAGCCATACGAAGCGCCAAGACGATAAGTGAAAACATATCAAAAGGCCTTACGAGTTCGGATTCTGCCCGGATACTTGGTGTTCAGGTGCTGAGCGTTGACGTTCTGGCTGTCAGACCTTCACCTGAAATGGCCAAAGCCCTGGAAACAGAAACCCGTGAATCGTTGCAAAAAGAGGCCGACCAGGCTATTTATGAGCGCAGGAATTTTGCCGTCGAACAAGAACGCAGGATCAGGGAAAGTGAATTAAATACCGAAATTGCGGTTGAAGAAAAGAAAAAGCAGATCCATGAAAAGCAGGCCGAATTAAGGGTAAAAGAAGCAGAAAATAACCGGAAACTCAGGGAGATGAAGATGTCGGCCGATGTGTCTATCGAAGATCAAAAGACCAAACTGATTGAGATGCAGGTGAATAATAACAAAAAACTCGCCGACTCAAAAGGTTATGAACTGGAAAAGACCCTGAAACCCTACAAGGAATTAGACTGGAAAACCATCATGGCCATGAATTCAGGAGATGTCTCCGCACTCGACAACATCGGATTTGCCTTCAGAGAGCTGGCTGAAAATTCAGACAAGATCGGTACGCTCAATATTACCCCCGACTTTTTGGAAACAGTGATCCAGAATCAAGGCAAGAAGGGATCCAGACCTAAAAATCTGGGTTAATGGCCATTGAGAATGCGATAATTATTGTCAACAAAACGCGTCTCGAACTGCTGATCGAGCGATTCAACACAAAAGCTCAGGCGAAGTTCTATATTGAACATGCGGGAGGTGATTTTTCGGATTATGAACGTGAAGATGTACAATTCAAACGTTCACTGGATGAAATCCGGAAAGTCATAAGCAACAGGATAAAATATAAAATTGTAGAACGGAAATATCTACCAAATTTTATTTTTTCAGAAAAAGACATCGCTGTGGTAGTAGGACAGGACGGACTGGTCGCAAATACCGCCAAATATGTAAATGAACTCCCTATCCTTGCAATAAATCCGGATCTGGAGCGGTTTGACGGCTTTTTGCTGCCCTTTAATACAAAAACATTTGAATCAGGATTGTTGCAGGCGCTTGATAACCAGGCACGATTTAAGAAAGTCACGATGGCTGAAGCTAAAATGAACGACGGACAGCGACTTCTGGCTTTTAACGACTTCTTTATCGGACCATCTTCACATGTTTCTGCCCGGTATAAGATCGAATATAACGGCATTACTGAAAACCATTCCTCCAGCGGGATCATCGTATCAACAGGTGCCGGATCGACCGGGTGGCTCAGTTCATTAATAAACATGTCAAACGGTATCGTCTCAACATTTAACAAAGGCCAGAAAGGCTTACGCATGAAAATGAGTTGGGAAGACAATAAGCTCGTATTTGTCGTCCGGGAGCCTTTTCAGAGTAAATACTCCCAAACCAACCTTACTGCAGGCATGATTACAAAAAGCGATAAACTGAAACTCGAATCGCTCATGCCCTCGAATGGGGTGATCTTTAGTGATGGTATAGAGACAGACTTTTTACAGTTCAACTCCGGCTCCATCGTACATATTGGCATAGCAGATCAAAAAGCGATGATCATTCAGAATTGATATCGGGATCGTGCAGGATGGTGCGGACACGTGCCATGGCGAAGGTTCTTGTACTTCACATCATGACTGGTGACACCTATAGTCGCCAAAAAAAATGAAAAAACCAACAAAAAGCCGTCATTCCGAGGAGTTTCCGGTGAGCATTGACGATAGGAAATGATTACCGGTTACGACGTGGGAATCTCCATCTGTTGGGAACCACATGCAGGCTATTTGTGAGGGCTGTTACAAAATATTGGGAGATTGCCACGTCACAAGTGTCCCTGTCGGGTCACAAGTTCCTCGCAATGACGGTTTTTTGTTGTTTTTTGGTTTTTGTTGTTTTTTGTGGATTTTATTTTTCCAATCCCTTCACCATTCTTTTACCTCAGAAATCAAACCCTAAACAACCCTGATCGTCATTCCGAGGAGTTTCCGGTGAGCATTGACGATAGGAAATGATTACCGGTTACGACGTGGGAATCTCCATCTGTTGGGGTCCACTCAGGCTATCTGCAGGGGCTGTTGCAAAATATTGGGAGATTGCCACGTCACAAGAGGACCTGACGGACCACAAGTTCTTCGCAATGACGGTAGTTTTTATTTTTTGTATACTAAAACAAATCCTAAACAATCCCCTGAACGTCATTCCGAGGCATAACATTTTTTTCAAACCGCACAAATTTGGATGACGTTTCTACATTTAAATGCAAAAAATTCCAATAATAAAAACAGACCACAACTTACTGAATATCTAATATTTACGAAAAATACGTCATCGGTA
>JBNKDZ010000614.1:0-9401 GCA_050288525.1 Cyclobacteriaceae bacterium | reverse complement strand
GTATCCCTGATCATAATCAACTAAAATTCATCATGTCCTGAAGAAAAACACACAAATTACCCTTCGAAAGCTTCATAAATTTAAACCATGCATGTTTTTCCGAATGTATGTCATATGAATGCATACACCCAACAATATACTATGAAAATCGCTAAAAAATGTTAAAAGACGGCATTAATATACATAAAAAGTCCTGAGAAAATCAGCCATTATCTACCATAGATGGAGGTTTTGTCCCTGATTTTCCTTCAGAAGCATTATTATAAAACCGTTGTGTCGGATAAGCAAAATCAATATCATTTTCAAGTGCGAAGGTGTCAAGAACATCCTCCCATATTTTTGTATCATAACTCCTTCTTTTTCGGGGATCACAAAGAAATCTCATGGTCAGCATAACACCTGAATCTTTGACGGATGTATATACGATAGGCGTCAGCCTGGTATAGAAAATCATATATTTCCTGCTGGCAGATTTTATTTTTTTCTCCGCTTCTCCGGTTATATGTTCAACATTCCTGTTTAAAATGTCTTCAAGCAACTGTCGCGCTTTTTTCCAGTTGCTCTCAAACGTGACCAACACACCTATCTCATCCCAAATGTAATTAAATCCGATACTGTAGTTTGCCAGGGTCTCCGAAAAGATCTTTGAATTTGGAATATGCAAAATACGACCGGTACTCTGGTCGGCATCCACCCAGTTGCCAATCTCTATTATGGTAAACTGAAATATCCTGATGTCAATAACATCGCCGGCATTCGATCCGATCTGTATTCTGTCGCCTGCTTCAAAAGGTTTTCTCCAAACGATAAATACCCATCCGGCCAAATCTGTTATAGGATCCTTTAGAGCAATGGCAATACCAGCCGACAATAGTCCCAAAAAAGTCACCAGGGAAGTCACTTCGTTGATCCAGATGGGGCTGATTACGATTAACCCGACAAAAAAAGTGAGATAGTCGAGCGTCTTCCGCCATCTGTACCTGTATACCACATCATCGCTTTGCCGGAAGATCAGGCGCAAGGTGATTTTATTGGTTATCCAAATGATCAAAACGATCAGTATTGATTTTAGTAGTTTGGCTACAATCAAATTACTGATCCCGGTCAATTCACTTATCCAGCTGTATATCTGATCCATATTGTCTGATTAAAATATCAGCAATCTTACGTTAAGAAATCAGTTTTGCAATTAAAATCCTGCTTTTAATCATAATTCCTGACCGACATATGGCAAAACTTAAAAGTCAGAGGTACGGAAACTTCTTGCCCGAACCCCAGACCTTGCTCCTCTTTTACTTCAGATGCTGCAGATTAAACGTAAGCACAGGTTTTTTTGAGAAATTAACAACATCTTCAGCAATACTATGGTCAAAGAGTCGGGATATACCACTCCTACCATGTGTAATCATCATGATCATATCCATTTTATTATCTTCCGTAAAGCCTATTATACCTTCTTCTTCATTCTGATGACAATAAATATGATGCGCAAAATTGTTAAACTGATATTCTTCCGTAAAATCCCCCATTATTTTAAGCATTTCACGCTGATTCTTGAAATGATTCGGGTTATTGATATATACAAAATGGATAATTGCATTAAAAAACTTCTGCAATTTCTTAACGATCCGGATATAATCAGCATGGATATCTTTAAAGTTAGACGCGAAGGCAATGTTCTTAATCTGATCCAGCCTGGCCGGGTTCCGCAACGTAATAACCGGACATCCGGAATGCCGCACAACTTTTTCAGCCGTCGAACCGATCAGGCTTTCTTCCCAATCACTTACTCCGGTGGTCCCCATTACAATAAAATCATTTTCTGATTCCGTAATCTCCTCAGCAATGGCGTGATACGGCGTACCCAACATGATTTTATCGGTTATTTTTACCCCTTCTGTTTTCAGATCACTCAGCAATTCAATCATTTGCTCTTTTCGTTTTCTGAACAACTGAACAAAATACACATCATCAATATCAACACCTGTTGAGAGAGATGCCATAGTGGAAATACCTGAACTGCCAAGGAAAGTTGTTTGCTTTTTAGCATATTCAATAACATGCATAACGGTAACTTCGGCACCTGCTTTTTGCGCAATTTCCAAAGCCAGATCAAGGGCATATTTCGATTGGTCTGAAAAGTCTGTTGGTACAAGTATCTTTTTCATGATTTTTGATTTTTGATCTTTAAAGAACTTCTAATGAATACATCTCTCCGAATAGATTCCCCGGCATTCTTATACTTCAGCTTATAATAATATAACAAGATACAATCTTTCATGTTTGGTACTTTTACTGTTAATTCATGCCGGATAAATAACAATATCTGCATAAATTATTAAATCTTTCAGGTCAAAGCAATCAAGATCCGTAAAGTATTTTGTATTTATTCGTTGTAAATGAGAAAATTACACCAAATTATTTATCTGATGATTTCAAATTTTGCAAAAAATTTATTTGATACTTGCAATTTTACTATTTTTATTTATGAATTTTGAAAATTTACATAGTATTCATACCTTGCCGATTATAATTCAAAAATTTCAAACATTACTGTATTCCATTCATTTCTCCTATGCCAAAAAGACGAAATCATAAAATTATTCGGGAAGCTCAATGGTATAAAGATGCCATTATTTACGAACTGCACATCAAGGCTTTTAAAGACAAAAACAACGATGGCATTGGCGATTTTGAAGGTTTACTGGAAAAACTGGATTACCTGGAAGATCTGGGTGTAACAACCATCTGGCTGCTGCCGTTTTATCCGTCCCCTTTAAAAGATGACGGTTATGACATATCAGACTACTATAACATCAATCCGTCCTATGGAAACATCAGTGATTTTAAAAAATTCCTGAAAGAAGCCCATAAACGCAATTTAAAAGTCATAACGGAGCTGGTCATGAACCATACCTCTGACCAGCACGAATGGTTTCAACGTGCACGAAGGGCGCCAAAAGATTCACCGGAACGTGATTTTTATGTATGGTCGGATGATCCGTCAAGATATAAAGATGCACGCATCATATTCACGGATTACGAAGCATCAAACTGGACCTGGGACCCGATAGCCGGACAGTATTACTGGCACAGGTTCTTTCATCACCAGCCCGACCTCAACTATCACAATCCGGGAGTTCAGAAAGAGATCTTTAAAATTATCGACTTCTGGCTGTCCATGGGTGTAGACGGATTCCGGCTGGATGCCATTCCATATCTCTTTGAAGAAGAAAATACCAATTGCGAAAACCTGCCCCAAACACATGATTTCCTAAAGCAGCTAAGGAAGTACGTAGATGACCGATACAGCAATGTCCTGCTACTTGCCGAAGCCAACATGTGGCCGGAAGACTCCGCCTCCTACTTTGGTGATGGAGACGAATGTCACATGAACTATCATTTTCCCATCATGCCTCGTATGTTTATGGCTGTGAACATGGAAAACAGATATCCGATCATGGACATCATAAACCAAACCCCCGAAATCCCTGCCACCTGCCAATGGGCGACCTTTCTCAGGAACCACGACGAGCTGACCCTTGAAATGGTGACGGAGGAGGAACGCGATTACATGTATAAGGTGTACACCAAGGACCCGCTGGCAAGGATCAACCTGGGTATCCGAAAAAGACTTGCTTCATTGCTGGAGAATGACCGCAGAAGAATTGAACTCATGAATGTTCTTTTGTTCTCCCTGCCGGGAACTCCGGTACTGTACTATGGAGACGAGATCGGCATGGGCGACAATATATATCTGGGTGATCGTGATGGTGTCCGTACGCCTATGCAGTGGGATGGCGGCCGGAATGCCGGATTTTCAAAAGCCAATCCCCATCAGCTCTACCTGCCCCTGATCATTGACCCGGAATATATGTATGTCAATGTAAACGTCGAAAACCAGCAAAAGAACTCTAATTCCCTGCTCTGGTGGACCCGAAGGCTGATAAAAATGCGTAAACGGTTCAAGTCATTCGGGAGGGGCACCATCAAATTCCTGGATTCTGAGAATTCGAAGGTTATCGCTTTTGTGCGCACGTACAAAGACGAGCAGATCCTTGTTGTTGCGAACCTGTCGAGATACGCCCAGTCGGCTTCTGTAGAGATGAACGGACAGAAAGGTCTCTTGCCTGTTGAGCTTTTCAGCCAGAACCAATTCTCTGTTATCACCGACAAACCCTATCATTTCACCCTGGGGCCATATGGCTATTTCTGGTTCAGATTGATCAAGGAAAAAGAAAGCGATTCCATCCTGCCTGTCAGTGACGAGCATCAGCTGGACATAAAAAAATGGGAAGACCTTCTTGAAAGCCATAACCGGGACATACTTGAGAATAATATACTTCGGCCATATCTGCACAGCCAGGCGTGGTTTAACACGAGCCTCAAAAAAGTTGAATCCGTAAGGATATTCGATGTCATACCTATTCAAAGTAAAAAACACCAGTTTGAAGGCATAACACTTATCCTGCACGTAACCTTTTTTGAAGGATTGTATGAAAAATACAGGCTGACATTAAGTTTCTGCAGCGGAAAAAAAGAGCACCATCTTTTTGATTCGCATCCTGAAAGTATTCTCTCCAGGATTACCTTTGATGACAAAAAAGGCGTGCTGTTCGATGCTTCATACAGCTCTGCTTATCAAAGAACAATTTTCCACCTGTTCCAGAAAAAATCCGAGATACGAACCGAGACTGCCGACATAAAATTTGACGTCAGTCAGGATATGAAGGCCATGCTTACAACTGCTGATCTGGAGAAAGACAATAAACTCGTTGAAGCACGATACAAGCATGTGATATTCCAATACGGGAAAAAATTAATAGTGAAACTATATCGTAAGATTGACCGTGGTACAGATCGTGACATTGAGTTGAGCAGGTTTTTGTGTGAAGAAACAGGATTTAAAAATGTGCCGAAATACCTTGGTGAGATCTCCTATTCCAAACGGGCTGATATCCGCAGAACACTGGCCCTGGTACAGGAATATGTTCCGAACTACGGCAGTGCATGGCAGTATATGTCCGATGCTCTGAACCGGTTTTATGAACGCGTAAGTGTACAGGGTGGAGAAATTATACTACCTGAAATTTCCGGAAGCTTTACTGCCCCGTTAAAGTTCAATCAACTGGACAAAACTACTCAGGAACTTCTTGGCGGTGCCCATATCGAACATATACGATTGCTGGCCCAAAGAACTGCCGAGATGCATCTCGCTTTGGGACAAAACAATACACACAAGGATTTCACCAGTGAAGAATTTTCACTGCACTTTCAACGTTCCCTCTTCTCTGGTCTGAACACCTTGTTGAGAAGTGCCTTTGATCCGTTAAAAAAATCCGTTTCAGAATTCAGGACAAACCATCAGGCAGAAATAAACCTGTTCATGAGCATGAAGGAAGAAATCCTTCAGAAATGTTCCCATATCTACGAGAAGAAAATTGAAGCTATCAAGATCCGGCCTCATGGCAATTACAGTCTGAGTTCCATATTGTTTAAGGAGGGCGATTTTGTGATCACCAATTTCGAAGGAGATTTCAGCTTTTCGCTTACAGAGCGAAGACTACGGAAATCACCTGTGGTTGATCTGGCGAGTATGTTGTTTTCATTCCATGACGTAGCATATTCAGCCCTTCTCCAGAATGAACCCTCCGGAAAGCTGGCAGAACACTGGTTCCACAATATCGGACAAATATTTATTGCCAATTATAAGGAATGTATTCAGGGATCGGAGCTTATGCCTTCTGAAGAAAATTTCAATCTGTTGCTTGAAATATTTTTAATAGAAAAGTATCTGTATGAGCTGGAGCATGAGTTAAAACTCGAAGACAAGCAAAATGCCATCATTCCTGTCAGAGGCATCCTGAAAATACTGAATAAGAGCTTTATTCAATAAGGATATTCAACCGGAAAACGGATTTGATTTATATAAGAAATCTTTATTGAAAATATGGAGAAATATTTCGTTTATTACCTTTTAATGAGTGTAGTTCTCTTTATTTTCATGTACCTGGGAGGCAGCATACTATATTCTTCATTTCATCAGGAAAACTACAAAGCACAAGCTGAGCTGCATCAGTTCAGATTCGGATATTTATCTCCGGAAGCCGGCATTAAAAACAATTTATTCCATCTTGAACTGGTTTTTGACACGCTACATTTTGAGAAGAACTACTATTATGAACAATGTAATCCAATTAAAAAATTTCTGTCCACTAAAGGGTTGCTCCCGAACACAAACGCACATCCTGCAAAAGATATAACAGAAATCTTACCTGTTATACTAAATGACAAACAACTTGAAACCACAAAAGTAGTATATCATGTAAATGCAAAAAAATCTGGAATATCTGAGGCTGGACACAATTGAATTGGTTGGTCATGAAAAAGGAACTTTTGAAAAAACATTTAGCGCTGTTGCCGGAATTCTTATTTTTCTGACAGGGATATTTTTATTTCTGTTATTAACGTTCCTGTTAAAAAAACAGAATGAGGCTTACAATGAGAACAAAGACATCGAGAATTTTGAAATTTCTCTAAAATGGAAGTGGAGAAAGGATACACCATGAAATATCCATATCCAAAACAACAAATGATTGTTTTAATCCATTTTCAGAATTACAAAGACATTATCCGGCTGGCCAGATATAAAAAAAGAAATATTATTCCTATACCCAATATACTAATGAGGGTAACAGAAAATACAATCCTTTTTATGGTAAAAATCCCTGATTTATAGACTAACAACAGAAAATAACCAGATAACGGAAGAATAAATACCACAGCCGTAATCACCCCCGGCACATATTTACCAAAATGTATTACAGCCAATAGATGCGGAAAAATCACATTCAAAAACATCGTTCCGACAAACCCTGAAACTATAAAAAGGTAATGTCTTTCTGAAGGATATAACCCTTTGGCAAAGAAAATTACGAAACCGATCACCGTGATCAGGCCTGCTACCATAGCAAACTGTTGCGGAGAATACGGCACATTAAACATCTCCGGTGGCCTCCAAAACATCATTCCTAAAACTTCTTCCAGATTATGGAGGGCAAAGACAAAGGGATATACGAAAATGATGGCTTTAAGCTTTCTGTCCATATCAAAGCTTTTATGGATTATTCCGGCTTTAATGGTTTTGTGTTATGTCGACAATTGAACGGAATAAAATTCCTGATTTTCATTTGTAGTCAGTAGTTACGCGGGGCTAAACTACTGATAGCAATTGGTAGTGCAGTTATGCAAAGTACGTCAGAAATTTCCTCTAAAAGCTAAGCAGTATCAGGCATCACGACTTCCTGTCCATATCAAAGCTCTCAAGATAATCGGCAACCCGGCGAACGAACATACTACCAAGTGCCCCGTCGACCACACGGTGGTCATATGAATGTGACAGGGTCATTTTCTGGCGTATGGCAATTACATCGCCGTATTCTTCCGTTTCGATTACAGAAGGTTTTTTCTCGATGGCTCCGATGGCAAGAATACCAACATTGGGCTGCAGAATAATCGGTGTCCCCATCGTGCTTCCAAAAGAACCTACATTGGTGATAGTATAGGTAGATCCGGATATTTCCTGTATGGAGAGCTGGTTATGCCGTGCTTTCATCGCCAGATCATTTACCTGTTTTGCAAATTCGATGAGGCTAAGATGCTGCGCTTTCTTTATTACCGGAACGATAAGATTCCCGTCCGGAAGCGCTACTGCAATCCCTATATTGATGTTCTTTTTCTTGATGATCTTATCACCATCGACGGAAATATTCATCATAGGATAGTCGATGAGTGCTTTTACCAGTGCTTCAATAAATATCGGGGTAAAGGTAAGCTTCACGCCGAGATCTTTCTGGAAATGGTCTTTCACCTTCGAACGCCATTTGACGATATTGGTGACATCTGCTTCGACAAACGAATGTACGTGGGCTGATATTTTTCTGGATTCCACCATTCTGTCCGCGATGATCTTCCGGACTCTGTCCATCTGAATGATTTCATCTTCGTCCGACTGTCCGTTGGCATAATACCCCGATACAACACCTTTCTCATTGTAGATCTGCTGGGACATAAAGTCATATTTCGATGACTCTGCTTCCCGGTCATCCAGGTAGGCAAGGATGTCATTTTTTGTCACTCTGCCATCTTTGCCGGTGCCGCTGATCTTTTCCAGCTCGCTTTGTGGTATTTGTTCTTTAGCAGCTATATTTCGCACCAGAGGTGAATAAAATCTGTTTGTGCCTGATAAATTGATCACTTTTTCAGGTTGCTTGCCATTCCTGGGAATATCAGAGATGACAGGTTCTTCTTTTTTAACAGGTTCCGTTTTCACTTCCCGGATCTCTGGTTTTGGTTCAACCTTTTTAACGGTTTTCTCCACAACAGCATCCCCGTTTGTATTAATAATGGCAATTGGATTGCCGATCTGAACAACATCACCTTCCTTAACCAGAAGTTCTTTGATGATGCCCTGATGAATTGAAGGGACCTCAGTATCGACTTTATCTGTTGCAACTTCCAGCAAAGGCTCTTCTTCTTCCACGAATTCTCCTTCAGCCTTTAACCATTTAATTACAGTAGCTTCAAGTACGCTTTCTCCCATCTGAGGCATTTTTACTTCAATAAGTGCCATAATCAATAGTTTAGTTCATCTTGTTTTTGCGAGTGCCAATTTAGTACTTTTCAATACTTTTCTCAATCGTTTTTTGTCAATCTTTGAAAGAACAGGTGCAAAAGGCTGGTTGTTGTCAACCGGATATTGGTTGCCCGTTCCTGTGTAAATTGCAATTTATAGGGCATAACGCCGTTTTCATCCGCAATAGCCACCCAAACCAACCCCACCGGTTTTTCTTTGGTACCTCCTCCGGGACCGGCAATACCGCTGGTGGCCAATCCATACGTTGCGTTAAATTTCTTTCTTACCTGAATGGCCATTTCAGTAACGGTCTCCTCACTTACTGCACCAAAATTCTCAATGGTAGCTTTTTCGACACCCAGCATCGATATTTTAATGTCGTTCTGATAGGGAATAACACCTCCCATAAAATAATCCGAACTACCTGCAACACTTGTAATGCGATGTGCTATATATCCTCCTGTACAACTTTCTGCCAGTGCCAGGGTTTGTTTTTGGTCCCGTAGCAGCTGACCGATAACCTGTTCGAGTGTTTCATCTCCTCTCCCGTAAACATATCCTTTCAGTAGTGGCAAAAGTGTAGCAACAGACCGGTCGATATCTGCTTCCAGAAACGACTTATTTTCACCTATAGCAGTCAGCCTGAGCTTTATATCTCCATATGTTGGCAGATAAGCAAGTTTAATGCTTTCCGGAAGCTCATCTTCCCAGGTTTGTATTTTTTCAGCGAGCCAGGACTCTCCGATGCCTGCCACCCGTATAATTT
>JBNKDZ010000613.1:0-7286 GCA_050288525.1 Cyclobacteriaceae bacterium | reverse complement strand
TTCGGATGATGAAAATAATGTATGGCTGGGAACCAGAAATGGTCTCTGCTTATTTAATAAAAACAACAACAGTTTCAGGAATTTCCGACATACCACTGCAGAGGAGAGTTTGAATAGTAACTATATTACGGATCTGGTATTTGACAGGAGCCGGGATCTGTGGATTGGAACGTACGGTGGAGGATTAAACAAATTGACCAGGAAAGGCGATAGGTTCAACTTTAAAAAAATTCCAATAACTAATCACAAAGAAAATCTGAATCAAAAGAATATCCTTTCCCTGTGTTTTGATCATAGAGAGAATCTTTGGATAGGAACTGAAAACGGAGGGATGAGTTGTTTGTCCAAAAATATGGATATTGTTCATTTCAGTTCTGACGAGAATAATCCGAAACGACTTGCAAGTAATTCAATCTGGTCTATTTACGAAGACAATAATGGCATCATGTGGATAGGAACATATAACAAAGGAGTGAATATTCTGGATGAAAACTATGAGAAATTTACACATATAAAAAAGAATATTAACGCTGAAAAATCCCTGGTTAACAATAGCGTTAAGGGATTTTCAGAAGATGAAGAAGGCTATCTGTGGATCAGCACTGATGGAGGGGGGATCAGTTGTATGGAAACAAAAACGAAGAAGTTTGTCAATAAAATCGATAATTCAAATGTATCCAGTCAAGCTTCAATAACTGTTTTATGTGATTCAAGACAGAATATTTGGATTGGCACCTGGGCAGGTGGCATTGACCGGTTTGACATACAAGGGAATAAGATAAAAAACTACAAGAACGGAATAGCGCCAGGTCCGGCAAATAACATAATAAGTTTGTGTGAAGACAAGCAACATCGCATATGGGCTGGTTCGGCAGGGAGTGGATTGTTTTTTTACGATGAGGATAAAGATTCTTTTATACAATTCCTGGATACAGAACAAAGGACACATCTGTCCGAAACGTCCATTATAATTAGTATTATGGAAGATCACAATAATACTATATGGGTCAGTACGTTGTTTGGCTTGATTTATATGAAAAGAAATGAAGACGGAAGCTATTCTTTGAATGAATACCTTCATAATTCTTCACCGGGAAGTATAAGCAGTTTTAGGATAAACCATGTATTTGAAGACCGTAAAAATAATTTATGGGTAGGCACGGAAGATGGGCTAAACTTATTCAACAGGCAGGACAGTACGTTTACGGTTTTTGAAAAACAGGATGGCTTGCCAAATAACTCTATAAATGGCATTCTGGAAGACAACAAGGGTAATCTGTGGTTGAGCACGAATGAGGGGATTTCCAAATTTAATCCTGAGGCTGGAACCTTTAAAAATTTCACCAAGGAAGATGGATTGAATTCCAATGAATTTAATCTGAATTCATGCATTAAAACCCGATCCGGGGAGTTTTTTTTCGGAGGCAATAACGGTTTTAATGCTTTTTATCCGGATAGCATCCGGACAAATGAAATTTGTCCTCCTGTATATCTGACCAACTTTATGCTATTCAATACACCTGTAAAGATTGATAAAGAAGGCTCTCCGTTAAAAAAGAATATATCCATGACCAGCAAAATGGATCTAACCTGGGATCAGAATTCATTTAGTATTGAATATGTAGCATTGAATTATACACGCTCTGCACGAAATCAATATGCCTTTAAGCTGGAAGGTTTTGAAGATAACTGGAACTATGTAGGTTCCAGGCGCAGAGCCACCTATACAAACCTTGACCCGGGCACCTATATTTTTAAAGTTAAGGGTTCAAATAATGATGGCTTATGGAATGAAACACCTGCTCAGGTAGAAATTGTAATTGCATCACCTTACTGGCAGACCATTTGGGCATACCTCCTGTATTTTTTTATTGTTTCAACATTGCTCTATAGCTTTATAAAATTGCTGATAATAAGAGCCAGACAGGCGGAGAACTTAAAAATAGAAAAGGTACACAGAGAGAAAGATGAGGAGTTGAACAAAATGAAGATTAATTTCTTCACGAATATTTCTCATGAATTACGAACCCCTTTGAGTCTTATTATCTCTCCGATGGAACAGATGATCCAGGAAGGAAAGGTCAAAGGTGCGTTATTAGGTCAGTTAAAAATGATCTTCAGAAATGTTGAACGATTATATCATCTGGTGAATGAATTGCTCGATTTTACCAAATCGGAAGAAAAACGATTAGAGATGCGTGTTCAGAAGGCCGATATCAGGAGTTTTGTGCATGAAGTTTTTTTCCTTTTTGGCGATAAGGCAGTAGGCAGACGCATTAACTATCAATTTGAAGCTGAGGAAGAAGAAATTGAAGCCTGGTTTGATAAAAATAAACTCGAAAAAATCCTTATGAACCTGATCTCCAATGCATTTAAACATGCTCCTGATGACGGGGAGATAATTGTTCATGTAGGAAAAATTAAAATGGAACATATTTCCGGAATAAAGAATCTTTTACCCGACACTCAACAGGAGGAGTATATTGAAATTATGGTATCGGATAACGGGCCGGGCATTGAACCGGAATATCTGGATAAAATATTTGAGAGATATTATCAAAGCCCGGAAGAGGAAGGAAAGCCCTTTGCGGGAACAGGCATCGGATTGGCATTGGTGAAGAATCTTGTAGAGTTGCATCACGGTAGGATAACCGTTTCAAGTGCAAAATGGGAAAAGACATGTTTTAATATACTGTTGCCTTTAGGAAAGGATCATTTTAATGAAAATGATTTTATAGCATCAACAGATAAAAATGTATCCCCGGCAACCAGGATTGAAGTTGATAGTAGCCAGGAAGATCATTTGGCAAAAACCGACAAGGACCTTCCTTTGATTTTGATCGTGGAGGACAATGATGAGTTGAGGGAATATTTGGTGTCCGTAATAGCTGAAAATTACCGGGTGTTAGAAGCTTCCAACGGAGAATCTGGATATCAATTAGCTTCGGAACATATTCCTGACCTGATCATAAGTGATATTATCATGCCTAAGGTGACGGGAACAGAATTATGTAAATTGATAAAAGAGAACATGTCTACAAGTCATATTCCCTTAATCCTTTTAACGGCCAAAGCAGATAATGACGACAAGATCGAAGGAATTGAGACAGGAGCCGATGCCTATATTACGAAACCGTTCAATGTGAAATTTGTGGAATCTACCATCCGGAATTTAATCGTAACCAGAAGGTTGTTATTCAGACGTTTTAGTCAGGAAGTATATATTTTGCCCAAAAAAATCAGCAATAATGCACTTGATCAGAAGTTTCTGACAAAAATTATTGAGTATATAAACGAAAATGTTTCAGACGGTGAAATCACTGTTGAAAATCTTGCATCCTATCTGTCTATGAATCGCAGTAATGTATACAGGAAGATCAAAGCATTAACAGGGCAGACTGCAACCGAATTTATCCGGACTGTCCGGCTTAAAATGGCAATCAAATATCTTGAGTCGGGCGAGCATAATATTTCTGAAATTGCTTATAAGGTTGGTTTTGAATCTCCGGGTTATTTTGCTAAATGTTTTAAAAGCCAGTTTGGGAAATCACCTTCAGAATTTCTTACGAATAAAACAAGTGAGATGACAATTTCAGGTTCATAGGTATGGAACAAATATTGACTAAAACGCAAAAATAGTCCTTTTTGCTTCATGTTAAATTGCTTTTTATCAAGCTTAATCCTTGAAAAGTATCAATTTGTATCATTTGTCGTATTCAAAGTATCATTTGTCGGGTCAATTGTTTTTAGTAGATATTTATTTGCCAAATATTTTAAAATATTTACTAACACACTAAGACAATGAAGACAAAATTTTTAATGAAAAAAGGCTTTCTGTTAGCCCTTTTGATCATCGGGATGATATTTACAGGATGTTCAAAAGAAGAAGTAATGGATGTTGAACCAAACATTACAAAAGGAACTGCCACAATTGATGCAAATGTTGTTCAGCAAAATATCCGTGGATATGGAGGAGCTAATATCATAGGCTGGCGTCCTGATCTTACCGAAAATGAACGGATCAAAGCTTTCTCTAACTGGAGTGGGATTGGATTGAGCGTTGTACGTGTTCGCATATCGCCTAACAGTGCAGATTGGGCTGCAAACAAAGCTACTATTGATAAGTGTAAATTTTATGGAGGTATGGCAATAGCTTCTTCGTGGACTGCTCCTGCCTATATGAAAACCAGTGGAAGTCTTGTGGGTGGTAAGCTTGCTCCGGAACATTATTGGGGATATGCCAGCCATTTAACAAATTTCAATGACGCTGTTGGTGGGGTTTCAGCCATAAGTGCATGGAATGAACCTGATTGGGTAACTGACTATGAATCCATGAACAATTCAGCTACTGAAATAGCCAACTTTATTCAGGTCAGAGGAGCTAACTGCGGCGCACCTATCATGGGACCTGAGACATTGGGGATGGATCAGACCTTTACTTCAACAGTAAATAATAATGCAGGACCGAACTTGAAATATATCTGCGGGCATATTTATGGTCATCCGCCATATTATTACAACTGGGGCAAAGAATCATGGATGACTGAACATATCACGGATACAAACGATGCGAATATCTGGAGTGGTGCATTAAATACAGCAAAAGAAATACATGATTGTATGTATACAGGATACAGTATGTGGGTTTTTTGGTATATCAAAAGAAATTATGGTTTACTTGATGAGGGTGGAAATATCACAAAGCGTGGTTATGCAGTTGCCCAGTTTGCGCGATATATCCGTCCCGGATCAAATAAAATCTCCTGTACTGCCAATCCTTCTTCCGGTGTTTATGTTACTGCGTACAAGAAAGGCTCACAATTAATGGTTGTTGTGATAAACATGAATTCATCAGCAACATATCAGGCATTTAATTTTAATGGAATATCCGTTTCCGGATTCAATCGCTACCGGACAACAAGTTCTTCAAATCTGTCTAACGACAGTTTCTCGGTTTCAGGAAGCAATTTTGGTATATATCTGCCTGGATCCAGTATAACTACATTAGTTTCGTATTGATATCTGAATAATTTAATCCGCAATAAGGGGCTGTTTTCCAAATGGTCCCTTATTTTATTGGGTGGATAATTATCCGAATAAATTGCTAATCAAGAAATTATTTTTGAGGAAGCTTTTGTTTGTTCATTCTTTCCACAATCTCTTCTATTGTTAACATTGAATTAGGCATCACGAATTTCGGACACGATCCCAGTTTTTCAGATACCTTATACCGCATACAATCCTTGTGTCGTATATGATCCAGGCAATAACTGTTTTTGTAAACTGTACTTGACTCCGGTCGTATCAATAAATTGTCATTGAACAACGGACATTTAGCGATTTTTGGACATATATCACTCATTTCTATAATTGGGTTGTTTAATTAATAAGAATTTATCAAATAAAATGATAATTATCTATTAATTGTAATATTAAACTTATTGAATATTACACAGATAACGAATTTAGGATTTTTAAATCTCAATATTGTCAATATACCTTGTGATGAAAGTTATAAGTAGTTGTCTGTCAGGTGTTGATGCCGGATTTTTACTCAAAAGGAATATTATGTGTTGATGAGAATTAAAAATCAGGTAATGTATTGATATACAATATTTTATATTTATTATGAAATTATTTTTACGATTCTGGTTTTAAAAAACTTTAAAATCTTGCAGCCATTAACAGGTTGAGATCCTTGAATTTCATATCTAGTTTTCTTCCTATCATTCCATTTGTAAGACTTCCTTTATAGGTATAGACACCTTTCATAAACCAGCGTTGGGCATAGATCATGTTGTCAAGACCACCAAGATTACCTATTTGAATTAATATCGGACAAAAAATATTACTTAAGGCTGTCGATGCTGTACGAGCTACTCTGGAAGCAATATTCGGAACACAGTAATGAATTACACCATATTTGGTAAAGACCGGATTCTGATGGTTGGTAACCATAGATGTTTCAAAGCAACCTCCCTGGTCGATGCTGACATCAATGATAACAGAACCTTGTTTCATTCTTGCAACAACATCTTCAGTGACCAGATAAGGGATGCTGCCTTTTTCAGCACGCAGAGCACCAATCACGACATCCGCATGTTGTATTGAATGATTTAGTGTGGTGGGCTCAAAGGTAGAAGTAAACACCTGTTGACCAAGTGTATGTTTAATCCTTCGCAACTTATACAGATGATTGTCAAAGATCTGAATATCCACGCCCAGGCCCAGAGCTGCTCTGGCGGCATATTCAGCCACAGTACCGGCACCCAGAATAACAACGCTGGTAGGAGGCACTCCGGTAATCCCGCCCAGGATAATACCTTTGCCATTATGAACACTGCTCAGATATTCGGAAGCAATAAGCATAACGGTGCTGCCGGCTATTTCACTCATCGCCCTTACGACGGGCATTCCGCCAACTTTGTCTTCAATCAGTTCAAAGGCAATGGCAGTTATTTTGTTTTGATTGAGTTTTTCGATGTAGTTTTTATCCAGATTGCCTATTTGTAAGGCAGAAAGAATTGTTTTGCCGGGTTTGATAAAGCTGACTTCCTCAAGGGTAGGAGGTTCTACTTTGAGGATGATATCTGTCTCAAACACTTCCTTGTGCGAATATGCTATACGGGCACCTGCATCGCTGAAGTCTTTATCGGAATATTTGGAAGCGATTCCTGCATCGCTTTCAATAATAACTTTATGCCCCCCGGAACAAAGAAGGGCAATGCCTTCAGGTGTGATTGGTACCCGTTTCTCCTGATTCTCAAATTCTTTTGGTATACCGATAGATACTGATTTCATCGGCTTTTTAATTGCCAGAAGGGATTCCTGTGGATAGAGTTTGCTTCCCTTAGCTAATTGTTCAATACCTTTACTTGGGCTATCGACCATGTTTTGACAGATTAATTATCCGACTAGACTCCGACAATATATCAATTTCAATTTTTAAAAATTTTTCCGGCAAAAGAGAAGAGATATTCTCCGGCCATTCGATCATACACACATTTCCTGAATAGAAATATTCCTCTACACCAATATCAAGAGCTTCTTCTTCATTTTTTAATCTGTAAAAATCAAAATGATAAAACTCTTCATCTCGAATATTCTTATAGACATTTACAATTGTAAATGAAGGGCTGTTTACATTATCTTCAACCATAAAAGCAGTACAAACAGCTTTTATCAGAGTGGTTTTACCAGCACCCATTTCACCATAAAACAGCCAGATTTTTTCATCACCGGCGAAGCTGATGATCTTTTTTACAGCTTCGGGCAGTGAGCCTTCA
>JBNKDZ010000612.1:0-1674 GCA_050288525.1 Cyclobacteriaceae bacterium | reverse complement strand
TTGCAGCGGCCTTCCCGTCGGTTATCGCCTCCGGTACCGACATGGGAGCTGTAGCTGTTCCTGCCAGGAAAACACCGTGCACATTGGAAATATTCGTTGAAGTCTCCTTATTGCACCCTTGTAAAAACATGTTTTTGTTATACTTCAATCCAAGACAATTTGCCATATGTGTATTGGAATCATTTGCTACCATTCCGAGCATAAGAACGACCATATCTACTGTCATAAGCAACGGTTTTCCACTCAGCGTATCTTCAGACTTTATGAAAATGCTGCCTTCCTTCGTTATTCCTGTTTCAGACAGACGTCCCCTGATAAATGTAATTCCATACTCTTTCTGAGCTTTGTAATACAGATCTTCGTATCCGTTCCCGAACATGCGCATGTCCATATAAAAATCATAAATTCTGGCTTGCGGTATCCTTTGTTTTAAAGAAATCCCTATTTTAACTGCCGCAGCGCAGCATACTCTTGAACAATAGGTGTTATTCACTTTTTGATCCCTTGATCCCACACAATGGATTATAGCAATTTTCTCTGGTGATTTACCCGAATACGTTTTTATGTTACCATGCGTTGCCAGCATTTTTTCCATTTCGACCGAAGTGATTACATCGGGATATATACCATATCCATATTCTTCTTTTACCCGGGCATCAAACGGTTTGAATCCTGTAGATATTAAAAGTGCATCTGCGACCAGCATTGTCTTATCGGAGAGTTCAAGCAGTATTTTATTTTTATGTTTTTCTGCTTTCCTGATTGTACAACCTGTTTTAACCACCAGCTTATCCCGATAATCTATTGTAAGATGATCCAATACATTTGCAGGTGATACATTATCCGGAAACAGGCTATGCCACCTGATTGCGTGTCCACCGATTACCTCTTCTTTTTCTACGATAATTACCGGGATCCCTAAAGTCAGCATACTTTTAGCTGCTGATAGTCCGGCCATTCCTCCGCCTGCGATCACCACTTTTCTGCCCACATTCATACCTTCAATACTGTTGGTTTTCCGGGAAATTTGCTTTGTGGTTTGTCTGTGAGATGGTATTTTTTTTCTGGTTCATACGCAATCCCCATTTTATCGAATAATGATTCTGACTGAACCTGATGTATTTGAAGCCCCAGTTTCCATGGATCCATCCCCAGGACAAGACCTGCCAGTTCTTCGAAGGTAAGTACCGGTATACCTTTTCCGTCCGTATCGTATCTCTTCCCTTTCACCTCGGCGAGCGTATATTGCCATCGATCGAGGAACATGGCACATCCCGGACAGTTAGTAAGAATAAAATCGGGGTTAAAAGGTTCCATGGACTCAAACTTCTTTTCGGAATTGGCCACTGAATATCCCCTGTTGGCTTTCACAAGATACTGCCGGAATCCAAAGCCGCAGCAATGACGTCGCTCCGGATAGTCTATAACCTCACCGCCCCAGGATTCGATCATGCCGGCCAGCACATACGGGAATTCTGCTCCTCCAACACCTCTTGAAGGAAATATTTTGGCATAATGACAACCGATATGTTCCACTCCGCGTAATGGTTGACCGGTATTTTTATGTAGCAATGAATACCGGGCATTCTGAAATATCTGGTCTCTGAACTTATACATCACATCCGAAGCATGTACCAGATTTTGTGGTTTATTAAAGTCTCTTTTCGTTGCCTT
>JBNKDZ010000611.1:0-6030 GCA_050288525.1 Cyclobacteriaceae bacterium | reverse complement strand
ATGTGATTAATACTGCTATAAAAGAAATACAGGACGACCTGGTCCATCAGATCCATCTTTTTGAACGGGAACAACGATTTCTTGAAGCAAAAAGAATAAAGGAACGCACGGAGTTTGACATGGAAATGATCCGTGAACTGGGGTATTGTCCGGGTGTGGAAAACTATTCCCGGTATTTTGACCGCAGATCCGCCGGAGCACGCCCCTTCTGTCTCCTGGATTACTTTCCTGACGACTATCTGATGATCATTGATGAGAGTCATGTCACCTTACCTCAGGTGCGTGCGATGTGGGGTGGAGATCGCTCCAGAAAGGTCAACCTGGTAGATTATGGCTTCAGACTGCCTTCAGCTCTGGATAACCGCCCACTCACTTTTGATGAGTTTGAAAGTCTCATCAACCAGGTAATCTATGTTAGTGCAACACCGGCCGAATATGAACTTCGTCAGTCTGAAGGTGTGGTGGTCGAACAGATCATCCGGCCAACCGGATTGCTGGATCCTGAAATAGATGTACGTCCAAGCCTGAACCAGATCGATGACCTGCTGGAAGAGATTGATGAACGTGTTAAAATGGAGGATCGCGTGCTTGTAACCACCCTGACAAAACGCATGGCGGAAGAACTTACCAAATATCTGGAAAATGCCGGGATAAAGTGCCGTTATATCCATTCGGAAGTAAAAACCCTCGACCGTGTTGAGATCCTGCGTGAACTGCGGCTGGGCGAATTTGATGTACTGGTAGGCGTAAACCTGCTCCGCGAAGGACTGGACCTGCCGGAAGTATCGCTGGTAGCTATCCTGGATGCCGATAAAGAAGGCTTCCTGCGCAACCAACGCTCCCTGGTACAGACCATAGGTCGCGCTGCACGGAATGTGAACGGCAAAGTGATCATGTATGCAGATAAAATAACCGATTCCATGCGGGTAGCTATTGATGAAACCAACAGAAGACGTAAAATACAAATGGATTACAACATGGAACATGGAATAACCCCTACAACCATTAAAAAATCCAAAGATTCCATTATGGATCAGACAAAGGTTGCCGACTCCAAAAAAGATGGGAAGAAATACTATGTTGAAAGTGATTCTCCGTCGCTGGCAGCAGATCCTGTCGTGAATTATATGAATAAAGCACAACTTAAAAAACTGATTGATCAAACACGCCGTAACATGGATAAAGCCGCCAGAGATCTTGACTTCATGGAAGCTGCACGCCTGAGAGATGAATTATTCGAACTCGAAAAAAGGATGAAAATTGCAAGTTAATAAAAAGGCTGCCTTTTAAGACAGCCTCCTGATTTTTTTTCTTTTAACCTTAAACGGCTTCAGAAAATCGCTGTGCAACTGCATCCCAGTCAATAACATTCCAGAATGCTGATACATAATCCGGTCTGCGGTTCTGATATTTCAGATAATAAGCATGCTCCCAAACATCTATACCCAGGATCGGAATACCCTGCTTATCGGCAATATCCATCACAGGGTTGTCCTGATTAGGCGTTGAGCTGACAAACAGTTTTCCTGCTCCGTCAAGAGAGAGCCATGCCCACCCGGAGCCAAAGCGCGTTGCTGCAGCCTTTGAAAATTCATCTTTAAAAACATCAAAAGATCCGAAAGCGGTGTCAATAGCTTTCGCGAGGTCACCTTTTGGCAGTCCTCCACCTTTGGGTGACATTACCGTCCAGAACAAGGAATGGTTAAAATGCCCTCCGCCGTTGTTTCGTACGGCTACAGGATATTTACTGATTGATTTGATTATCTGGTCCAGTGACAACGATTCGGCATCTGTGCCGGCAAGGGCATTGTTCAGATTTGTAACATATGCGTTATGATGTTTTCCGTGATGTATCTCCATGGTTTGCGCATCTATGTGCGGTTCGAGTGCGTCAGTCGCATATGGTAATGCGGGAAGTTCAAAAGCCATAATTTAGAATGGTTATAAGTTCAACAATTTGTTTATTCTTTTAAAATTTTCCATCCGGTACGGATTGAAATTTACTATCGTATCTCATTAAAGAAAGCGCCAACCGACACTTCCCCTTTATTTAAGAATTTTTAATGCTTCTTTCATAAAGGTCATATGAAAATAAACAGTAAAACCCGTTAAAGTGTTTTACTTTATTTTACAGTTGACATGATCTTTCGTGCAACAGAGATATTTATCTTTAATCCAGATAGTGTTTTTTTTCAAATTTATTCATCCGGATTGAAATCAACTATCGCAATTTTTTAAAAAAGGATTCCAGCAATTGCTTACTTTCGTCTGCCATGATGCCCTTCTTAATGATCGTTTTGGGATGTAATGCACTTCGGTTGTTTATTGAAAACCCAAACTTGAGGTCATCTGCTCCGTAATACAATTCTTTAATCCTTGACCAATACAGAGCCCCGGCACACATGGTACAGGGTTCAAGGGTAACATAGATGGCACACTCATCCAGGTATTTACTGCCAAGATATTCTGCCGCTGCCGTTATCGCGATCATTTCCGCATGAGCAGTAGCATCTTTCAACATTTCCACCTGATTGTATGCCCGTGCTATGATCCTGTTGTTGCAAACCACAACCGCCCCTACCGGTACTTCCCCTTTTTCAAAAGCAATTTCGGCCTGATTCCAGGCTTCTTTCATGAAGGTCTCCGGCGCATAAACAGTAAATCCCATTAAAGTTTTTTACTGAGTTTTACAGTTGGCATGATCTTATGTGCAACAGGAGCCCATTTATCCTGTATCCTGGCAGGACATGAAAAATTAAACAGGACTGTCTTGTATTTAACGATTGTATACTGAATGTAGACATACTGTTTCAGGATCTCCGTATTCACACCTTCTTTATCTTCAGGCTTTACAGATCCGATAAATTCAAAAACAGCAAATTGTTTTCCGTTGATCTCTTCTACTTTTTCATCGATAAAACTCACTTCATCGTACAATCCCATGATATTAGACTTATAAAAGCTCTTCATCATGTCAAAGTCCTCTTCCCTCCACCTCGAATATGCCACATTTATTCCCAGGTCAACCATCCGGCTTTCATCGGTGTACATGGCAATCGGCAATTTCGAACTGACGTACTTGGTTTTTATGTCTGCCTCACTCATCGGATAAAAATTGGTTGGCAACGATATGGTTATCGCATCATTGACCTTTGTCTTTACCATACCGTTATCCTTAAAGGACATTAAAACAATGGATAGGATTAAAATGTACGTGAATTTCATTTGAGTATATTTTATAAAAATTTATTTCTGAACAATAATGGTTTTAAATATATAAACTAGAATTAATATGCCAATATTGTATCCTCAATAATCGTACAACAATTATTTAATTGTGCTTCACTTATCACCAACGGTGGAGCAAATCGTATAATATTCCCATGTGTCGGCTTGGCCAGCAACCCATTTTCCATTAGATTAATGCAAATGTTCCAGGCTGTCTGACTGTCCGGGCTATCGTTTATTTCAATGGCATTCAACAACCCTTTTCCCCTGACAAGCTTAATGATCCCGGCTTTTTCTGCCAGTCCCAGCATACGATCCCTGAAAATTGCTCCCATTGTATACGCATTTTCAGCAAGCTTTTCATTTTTGATGACCTCAAGGGCCGCTATAGCCACTGTACAGGCGAGCGGATTCCCTCCATATGTCGATCCATGTTCACCCGGACGGATGGTCAGCATGATCTCATCTCGTGCCAATACGGCAGATACCGGCAACACACCTCCCGACAATGCTTTACCCAATATCAGGATATCAGGTTTAAATCCTTCATAATCGCATGCAAGTAATTTGCCTGTTCGTCCGAGGCCAGTCTGTATCTCATCGGCAATAAACAATACATTGTGTTTCCTGCAAAGATCAAAGGCTTTCTTCAGATAACCATTATCAGGCACGATCACCCCGGCTTCTCCCTGTATCGGTTCTACCATAAACCCCGCCACATCAGGATCTTCCAGTATTTTTTCAAGGGCTGAAATATCGTTGTACCGGATCACCTCGAAACCCGGCATATACGGGCCGAAACCGTTCCTGCTTAGCGGATCAGTAGATGAAGATATCGCGGCGAGCGTTCTTCCCCAGAAATTCCCGGCAACAAACACTATTTTTGCCTGATTATCCGGCACTCCTTTCACTTTGTAGGCCCATTTCCGGCACAATTTTACAGCGGTTTCACCTCCTTCCACACCGGTATTCATCGGCAATACCCGGTCGTATCCGAAATATTTGGTGATATATTCCTCGAACCTGCCCAGAACATCGTTATGAAATGCCCTGGAGGTTAGTGTCAGCCTGGAAGCCTGGTCATTTAATGCTGCAATGATCTCAGGATGACAATGCCCCTGGTTAACGGCACTGTACGCAGAAAGGAAATCGAAATATTGTTTGCCTTCCACATCATATACAAATACCCCTTCCCCTTTTTGCAACACAACGGGTAACGGATGATAATTCATCGCACCATATTTCGCTTCCAAAGCAATGGCATCTGAACTTTTTCTTATTGGTTCCATACTATTTCAAAAAGTTAACTATCAAAGGTATCCCGAAAACAATAGTCCACAGATCCACATAATCTTTTCGGATGATTATACTATAAGGCGTGATTACATCCGTTTTTTGAAATGGATGTATACAAGCAATACTTTATATGTACACTATTCTTATTAACCGGAACTATAATATGATCAGGCCTACAAATACTTTTCGCCTTTTTCATTTTTAACATCTGTGACAATGCTTTTGATCTTTTTCTCATCATCTTTTTTACAGATCAGCAACACATCTTCACAATCGGCGACAAGATATCCTTCAAGGCCCTGAATCACAACAAGTTTATCCTTTGGGGTTCTCAGAATACAATTATTGCTTTCATAGACCATTGCATTACCTTCAATCACATTCTGATCCTGATCTTTCACCATGATCTCATGGAGGGAGCTCCAGGATCCCAGATCAGACCATCCGAATTCGGCCGGGACAACATACACATTATCTGCTTTCTCCATCACTCCGAAGTCAATAGAAATAGCCTTGGTATGTTGATAAGCCCAGGTGATCCTATCCTGTTCCTTTTCGGTGTAATAATCACCATTTATGGCGCTGAAGGTCTCAGCAATATCCGGCAGATAAGAGGTAAAGGCGTTTATAATGGTATTAACGTTCCAGATAAACAGACCGGCGTTCCAGACGAAATCACCACTTTCAAAAAATGTACGGGCCAACTCCAACTGAGGTTTTTCCGTAAAGGTTTTTACCCTTTTAACCTTACCTTCCGATTCCTGAAACTGAATATAGCCATAGCCTGTTTCAGGTCGTGTGGGCTTTATTCCTATCGTAACGATAATATTATCTTTTGAAGCTGCCTCTATGGCTGTTTTAACCGTGTTTTCAAATTCACTCTCAAGAAAAATAGCATGGTCGGCCGGGGTTACGATCAGGCATGCATCCGGATTCTTTGAGGCAATTTTATAACTGGCGTATGCAATACATGGAGCCGTATTCCGCATGTTTGGTTCCAGCAAAATCTGATCACTGGTAAGATCCGGCAGTTGTTCGCTGATCAGATCACTGTATTTCTCATTGCTGACTACATAAATATTTTCTTTCGGACAAATATTGACAAAACGATGGTAGGTCAGCTGCAATAAGGACTTTCCGACTCCTAATACATCCAGAAACTGCTTAGGATATGAATTTCTACTGTATGGCCAGAATCTGCTTCCAACACCACCTGCCATAATTATCACATAATTATTACTGTTATCTTTCATCAAACTAGCATTTAAAGTACCTTAAAATTACGATAAGATTTATATTTCATTTCCGCATAAAATATTGATCTCACCATGTTTATTTCTAAAAAAAGTGCTTAAATTCGCAAATTAAAATCTGCAATGCATGCAGATTAAGCTATAATTAACAATTATAGTCAGTATTGGATAAAACATAAAGTTTTTTAGGGATTTTCAGTATTATTAAAATTAAAAAAGCTGAAAATGAGAATGAAAGGTTAATTGTGTAAAC
>JBNKDZ010000610.1:0-4517 GCA_050288525.1 Cyclobacteriaceae bacterium | reverse complement strand
TAAGATAATCAAATTCAATATAATTCGGATAAGCATATGAATGATCAAATAAACTATAAAACGGTTCCTGCGCATTTGAACAGAAAAAACAAAAAACACAAAAGGAAATTATGCATATCTTATTCATTATTTCAATACTACTAAGAAATACTTAATTTCCCTTCGGTTTTTCAGCCTATAATTCCACTTTCCACTTTCCACTTTCTACTTTCTACTTTCTACTTTCCACTTTCACACTTACAACTTTTAACTTTTAACTTTCCCACTCTTAGTATTGATCCCAAATGGAAGATAAAGCGGGCAAAAGCTTATAAAACTGGTAAGAAGGAAAACAGCCGCCAGGACCATCATAATAATACCCAATGTCCCTGTTATGATATCCAGGAAAAACAGGATTGCGATGATAACAGCAACTATCATCCGGATAGATTTGTCGGATGAGCCCATGTTCTTTTTCATAACAATGTAAATTTTGTGATAATATTATAACTAAAAACGCAGGCATTGGTTTTCAAGGATTTTAAAACCTATGGATAAGGTATGTCTGGGGAGTTTATGGGGTATAATGCTTGCTCAATTCTATGGTTAGATCTTTGATTTTTGCAGTTAATTCATCCGGGCTGACAATCGTTACGGTTTCTCCCCACATAAGGAGCCATCGGGCGAAATAATCGATGCTAAATGCTGAAAAGGTCATTTCGACTTCTTTTTCCAGTATTTGTTCGCTTACCCAACCAAACTGGTATTTCACATCCTGCAGATATTTGTACACATTTTTATCAAACCGTACCACGACCAGGTTCACATCGGTGGTATCATTGAGTTTGTCGAGGTATTTTTGGAGCGAGATGTGATCTTGTTTGCTGAAGTTGCCTTCCACGATATCCAGTTTTTCGATCCGGTCGACGCGGAAATCTCTGTAGTCACCCCGCAACTGGCAATACGCGATCAGATGCCATTGGGATCCATAATAGCATAATCCGATGGGTTCAACAGTCCTTTCTGTCATCTGGCCGGAATACGAAGCGTGATAGCGGATCTTTATGAGCCGTTTATGCGGTAGAACAGATTGTATCTTTGACAATTGTATGTTGGTGGTCTGGTCACGGATCTGCCATCCGAACGGATCAATGGAGATTTTATCTTCCAGTTGGTTAAGCTCCTCTTTTTTCTCTGAATCGAGAACGGCTTTTACTTTGGAAAGGGCATTTTCAAAATGATTCTGAAGGAACTTGTCAACTTGTTTTTCCAGCAGTTTTCCGGCCATCAGTATAGCTCCGGCTTCCTCACGTGTAAACATAACGGGTGGTAAATGAAATCCATCAATCAGAAAATAACCAATGCCTGCTTCTGCTCCGATAGGCACACCTCCCGATTCCAGACTCCGGATGTCTCTGTAGATGGTTCGCAGACTGACATCAAACTTTTCAGCCAGGTCTGTGGCCCGCACAATTTTCTTGCTCTGAAGCTGGATCAGGATCGCTTGTAGTCGCTCAAGTCGTTTCATTAAACTATTGATGTATTAACCATTGGGATGAATTTAGAAAATTTTCCGGAGCTATTGCAAGCTCCGGACAAATGGTTAATCAATAATGCCCATTTGTATTTCAGTCAGGTTTTCTTCCGAACTGAAATCGATGTATTTGTGATATACTTCACGACCTTCATCTGTGGGTTTTAATCCTTTTTTAAACAATTCGCTCATAAGGTTCTCCCAGGCTTTCGGAAGTTCTTCCATGCTTCCTTTGTGCATGGTGCTAAGGCATTTATATCCGTCAAGTTGTTTGTACAGGTATTTTCCCTTGTAGCTAGTATCTTTCGCCTCAACAGGGATGGCAATATCCAGGGTAAAATTCGCTTCCGGATCATCTGAGCATCCTGTGTAGACAAATTGCATTGGTGATAGCTCTTTAATGCCAATCTTACCGGCCTCTTCACATAATGGATTGACCTCTTTTTCGGCTACCTCTTTGATCTCTTTTAAGTTTGTGACAACCGTCTGACAAAATACGGTGATGGGTTCTACATTTTTAATTTCCATTTTTTGCTGTTTTTAGGTTATTAAATTTAATTGTATGGTAAAGGTATGTGGCGAAAATGACAAGGGTATGTCAGTAGGTTTGAGGAATATATATTTTTGAATTAATAACAGGAGATACATCATTTCTGCCATCAGGAAATTGAAACAGGCATTTATGTTTTGGAAATAACAGGCTTTTTTATAAATTAAATCATATCCAGTCAGAACTATTTTTAATGGAAAAGATTTTTGAGAATGACTCAGGCATTGTTTATTATGATCAGGAAACCAGGATTATCTTTGATGAGTTTTTTGGGAGAGCTGATATAGGAAACGGGCTTGAGATTTTTGTACTCGAACAAAACTTTGCAATCAATAACAAGATTTCAGGCATTTGTACCGATATAAGTAGATTGTCGGGTGTTTTTTTACAGTTGAATGAATTTTTTGAAAAGGAATTTTTTCCATATATGATAAAAAAGGGATTAATCTGTAATGCTATCGTTGTTTCAAAGGATGTATTCACAAAATTTGCCACCAAAGATCTGTTAAAACGAATAAAGAATTTTGAAATCAGGACATTTGATAACAGGGAAGATGCAATGCGGTGGGTGGAAGAGAAAGTGTCTGAAATAGAGGAGAAAAGAACAAGGAGATGACGAATGCTTCAAATCGCGTTAGATTCATTTTTTAATTGGTCAACAAGCGTCTCACTTGTGACTAAATAAATCGACATTCTTTTGATTATGCAGCTACCTTCAATTTGTGCCCACACGGGTCATAGGTTAAGTGCAACGATCCTACGACCCGTGTGGGTATTAATTTGAATCCCCGATCGTTGTCCGAAGTTTAGCCACGCGCAACTACTGACTACAAATAGAAAACAGGAACTCTGGTCGTGGGCAACCTACGATCAGAATAATCAGTGTATATTAATTTTCTGACATGTATCCACAATGAGGTGATACAATTGATCGACATGCTGTTTTTTAACATATGTTTGTCCGATACACGCCCGTATAACAAATTTCTTTTCCAGAATGGTATGTGTGAGGTATACCTTGCCGGTTCGGTTGAGTTCAGATAGCAGTGTCTTGTTTATCGTGTTTATCTTTTCCTCTTCAATAACACCATCCGGAACATACTGAAAGCAAAGGAGGTTAAACGGAACAGGAGCCTGGATCCTGAAACTTCCGTTATTCTCAAGTAATTTCAGCAGATAGGTAGTCAGACTGGTGTGCTCCCGGAGCTTGTTGCGGAGTTCTTTCATTCCATAGCTTCGTATCACAAACCACAATTTTAATGCCCGGAACCTTCTTCCCAAAGGTATGCCCCAGTCTCGGTAGTTCTTTACCTGTTTGTCTACCTCTGTTTTTAAGTATTCGGGAGTAATGCTGAAGGTTTTTGTCAGGTCGTCCCTGTTTTTAACATAAAGCAGTGAGCAGTCAAAATTGGTAAACATCCATTTGTGGGGATTGAAGGTGTACGAGTCGGCATATTCAATCCCTTTGAAGTATTTTCGTTTTTCCGGAAGAAAGGCTGCTGTTCCTGCATGCGCTGCGTCAATATGCAACCAGATCCGCTCCTGTGTGCATATTTTCCCGATCTCTTCCATAGGATCGACAGCATTTGAACCGGTGGTGCCAATGGTGCCGATCACGCAGAGCGGATGATAGCCGTTGTTCCTGTCGTTATGAATGGCTCCGGAAAGTTTTGCCGGGATCATGGCAAAATTGTTATCAACAGGTATTTTACGAAGATTATCGCTCCCGATGCCGGCAATCCGTACTGCCTTATCGATGGATGAATGTGTCTGTTCCGAACAATAGACCGTCAGGCGGTCATGCCCCAGTCCCTGTAAATTTGTCTGAAATACAGCATATTTTTCGCGTGCTGCCAGTATGCCGCATAGATTTGAAGAAGAACCCGAATCCTGGATGACGCCTTCCCACTTGTCGGGGAGTCCGCATGCTTTTTTTAACCAGATACAGACCATTTCTTCGAGCTCTGTTGCCGAAGGAGAAGTCTCCCACGACATGCACTGGGCACCGAGAGCAGCCGTCAGAAACTCACCGAGGATCGACGGGAAACTGGTGTTTGCATTAAAATAGGCAAAAAACGAAGGGTGTTGCCAATGCGTGACACCTTTCATAAGGGTGGATTCAAAGTCCTGAAAGATGGTCTGGAAATCCTCGCCGTCTTCCGGCGGCAGGGTCGGTAGTTGGTTAAAAATATCTCCAGGCTGAACCATGGACTTAACCGGGTACGATTCAATATTTTTGTAATAGTCAGCAATCCAGTCGACAAGCTGATGGGCATTCTTCCGAAATTCTTCAATCATAGTAAAAAAACATTTTTAGATTTATGTACAATCTTAAAACAACCTTATGGGTAACGCTGTTTAAGGATTCAAGCAAGCCATTTTAATTTACCTATAATTATGTCAGGAAAAAAGAAAAAGAAACAATTGGGGAAAATTGATAAAGCCTTAAAGAAA
>JBNKDZ010000609.1:0-5175 GCA_050288525.1 Cyclobacteriaceae bacterium | reverse complement strand
CTCTGATGGCGCTTCATGTCCTTTTTTATCAACCGTCACAACTTTAAAAACGCCTTTATTTTCCGTATTTGATGTATGTTCAAATACAAAAGGTTTGTCTGTAGTTTGTGGCAAATGTTCTACTTCACCCAATTTCTTATTACCAAAATACACATCATATCTGGCAATTGGTTCGCTACCTGCGTAAGCCGTATTCCAGGTGATCTGAACAGATTCAGGGCTATTTTTACTTGCTTTCAGGTCATTGGGAGCAGTAAGACCATTGTCATCGATCTGAAAATAATTTGTCTTGCCTCCTTTTACCTTTCCTGTCATTTTCTCAACATCTTCACGATCGGTCTCACTAAGTCCGTCAGGAGTAATCTGGGCGGCAGAGATATTTTGCGAGAGCTGACATTTGGAAGGATCATCCGAGATCTGGCCTATACCAATGATGAGGGTACTGATGCCCGGGGTTGTAAGGGAATATTTTATCAGTGGGCTGAATGGCAGATCTTTACTTCCTACCTCTCTGACAACATCCGAGGAGGTACGTGACCAGTCGGCATTTTTGGAATACATCGCTCCGTCAGCAAAAACCTTCATACCGATCATGCCCATATTTTTGGCTTTGGCAACTGGTATGATGTTGTGTTGCATATTAAAGTTGAGCTTATCATTTGCATTTATGGCGACAAGCATGCCTTCAAGCAGATCTTCCTTATCCCGGCGTATCATATCCATCATAACTCCTGCATTATAATGCCCTGAAAACCCGATGTGTTTAATTAGTTTCTCCTCTTTCGGATTCAGGCCTGTAAGGTTTGTTCCATCCCGGTAATCCCGCAGTGCTGCTAAAGCACCAATGTTTTCGGCATTTGGATCGGTGTTGTACAATCCTTCGTAAACAGCATCTACTTCCGGAGCATTGCTCAGACTGTGTATCAATACCATATCGAGGTATGCGCCTTCGGGATAATTACCCTTGCCATCTCCAAATACCTGTGAGAGGGTTCTTTTCAGATCATCAATGGTGTGGCTTGACGGCCCGCCGTTCGACCAGTTATTCAATCCTTCTTTCTCCCATCCTCCTTTGGCAAAACGGAGGTGTGTTTTGGAGGTCAGAAATATGGACCGACGAAGTTTTTCGTTATATCCGGAATTCCCCGGTATGAGTTCGAGTGATTTAAAGGCTTTGTTAAAATACAGCTGACTGGGACCATACAGGTTGGACGTATCAAAATAGTTTACGCCTTTATCGAACGCTTTGAGGATGATATTCTCCGGATTTTTAATATCGTCCGGAGTCCACTGCAAAGATGCCTGTCCGCCGAGGCCAAACGTTGTCACATCATGATTGAGCTTCCCGAAAGATCTTTTCAATAAATCGGTTTTTCTTGAAGAACAGGAAATAATGGAAGGAGCAAAGCCTAGTGTGGCTGCAGCAAGAGCGGATGTTTTTATAAACGTACGCCTTGTGAGGTTTTTGTTAATCTCAGGATTCATAACATGTTGTCTTTTAGCCTTTAATAAAAATACAATAAAGGGGATGGAAAGTCAATGATTAGGCGTTAATATCAATTTGTTTCTCCAAATCCTATATACTTTTCACAAGAAAACATATTAATTCTTCGGCTTTTTGGATTTTCTTTGAATAGCATAATCGATGTTCTTAATATAGTATTCACCAACCTTTGAGTCTACCTTTTGTATCTGAGTTTTTTTGTCTTTATTAGTAAATGAGAGGTTTACATATATTATTTCATCTAATTCAGGGCTTACTTCAATACATGATTTATAATCATTGACAATAGCACATAAATTACATTTTTTTAATGGTAATGAGATATCAACAGATGAATATGATTCTGGATTTATAGTGGCATAAACAGTATCATGAACCAATAACTTTACCGGAATCTCAGTTTCTTTTTTATTACGATAAACCATTATTTTTGATCTTGAAGTTATTTTTTCATTTGCGTAATCCAGGACATCCCCTTCAGCATATAATTCTCCTGTTAACAAATTTATTTTGTATATAATTCTTTGTGATCTCTCAACAACAGTAGGAGACCATGCTCCAATAAAAATCCTCGCTGAGGATACAGAAGAAGGAACCATATAATACCCTTCAAATGAAAATATTTTATCATTTCTGAATACAGGAAAAAGATCCCCATCAAATTGAATATAGATTGAATCCTCTGAACATATCCCCCAAATATTATTTATATTTTTTTTATTCTTAACATATTTTGGAAATATACGATATGTTCCTTCCCAGCCTGTTCTGTATCGAGGAGTTCGTTCCAGGAAAAAATCCTCATTTTGATCTGGGTCATTAAATAAAAAGTCAATAAATGTTCGGTAAATCCCTTTTTTTGGTTTCTGATTTATAATAGGAAAGTTTAGTTCATCAATAATCCTGTTGTTTTTTAAAGTCAGTTTATTTTCAATAATATCATCTAATGAATAAATAGTTTTATTCCCTATTTCATTTAAATTAAGATTTGCAAGTTCATTAAAACATTCAGAAAATACTATAGCAATATTATTGTCATGCCGTCCAGTTACATCAATATCATTTTTTTCAGTTACACTATTTGTTTCAAGAAGACTTACGTACTCATAATCTTTCTTCAAAAAGAAATGCACATCGAGTTCTGCTTTGCTTACTTCTTTTGCCAGATAAGACTTTTCTGATATCCACAATCTGTTTATCTTAATTGAAAGATCAATACTTGAAGGAGATGGCTTTATAGATTTATCAAAAAAATCCATTAATTCTTTTTTAAATCCATTTTTAAACACCGCTTTAACCATTTCATTAATTATTCCTTTCTGTACAAATCCAATTGCCGAGTCCGTTCTTGCATCTATTATTTCGACGACTCTGAAATTTGAATATTCTTTATCCAAGGAAACTTTTGAAAGACTCAGATAATGATTTTTTGCATGTAGCATACTAGAGGATAACAGAAACAAAAAAAACAATATATTTTTCATCGGAAATTGTATTAAAAAATTTAATAAAAAGTTATTCCGAGACAACCTTCAAACAAAAACCCACCCCATGATAATTATCAATGCTAATCGTCTCATCTTCCTGCAGGTATTTGCGCAATTTTGAAATAAAAACATCCAGGCTACGCCCTTTAAAATAATCGTCATCTCCCCATATGTTAAAAAGGATCTCTTCGCGTCGGACGACTTGATTTTTCCGGACGATCAGGAACATAAGCAAATCCGCTTCACGTTGTGTTAGCCGCTGTTCGGTCTCCGGACCTTTAAGGAGCAGTTTGTCATACAAAAATTCATACGATCCTATCGAATGTTTTTTTTCTTCATTCAGATCTGTAATGCCGGACCTTTTTAAAAATACTTTGATCCGTAACAGTAATTCTTCAATATTAAACGGTTTAACAATGTAATCATCTCCTCCTGAGTTAAATCCTTTGATAATATCATCTTTCATGGACTTGGCCGTAAGAAAAATTATGGGAACCTGACTGTTTATTTTTCTTATTTCTTTAGCCAGAGAAAAACCATCCATTTTGGGCATCATAACATCCAGAATACACAGATGTACATTATTATTTTTGAATTGTTCCAGTCCTTCAAGACCGTTTTCAGACAGGATCACCTTAAAGTCGTTTTTTTCCAGATTATCCCGAACGACAAATCCCAGATTTACATCATCTTCTACCAGCAATATTGTTGATCCTTTTCCCATAGAATTAATTTGGTAATTTAAACCGGATAATAAACGAGCTCCCTTGTCCCGGCTGGCTCTCTAACCGGATTGTGGCTTTATGAGCATGTACAAGTGTTTTGACATAGCTCAGTCCAATGCCAAAACCTTTTGTGTTGTGTACATCTCCGGTCGGAACGCGATAGAAGCGGTCGAATATTTTTTTCTGATGTTCTTTTGCGATCCCGATCCCGTTATCTTTTATTTCAATTTCCAGGGTATCTCCTTCATTTTTTGTTCGTATCACTACCTCCGGACTATCGCCGGAATACTTAATGGCATTGTCCATAAGATTGAAAAAGATATTTGAAAAATGAAATTCATCAGCAGATAAAATATGTTTTTCAGCTTTCAGGTCCAACACAAAGGACGCATTTGGAAATATTGCTGAAAATCGGTTTATAATATTTTGGATAACAGTATGAGCATCCACAGGTTCCATTATAAGCTTCAGATCGGCCTTGTCAAGCATGGCCATTTGCAATATACGGTCAACCTGCCCCAGCAGACGTTTGCTTTCTTCCCCTATAATCTTCGCATAATTAATCAGTCTGTCAGGGGTATTGGAAATATCCGGATCCTGAAGTACGCCTGAGGAGATCTGGATCGTGGAGATCGGTGTCCGGAACTCATGGGTCATGTTATTGATAAACTGCTTTTGAATTTCAGAAAGGCGTCGTTGTTTTAAAATAATGTACAGCGTGTAGATAAAAAACAGCACGACAATCAGGAATACCACCGAAGAAAAACCCCAGAAACCCATATGACCGATCAGGTCTGTGGATTTGTTTGGAAAGTACACCCCGAAGTAATAGTCGTTATCTTCCCACTTTGGCAGATCGAGATGCTTTGTTTCTTCATTTTTGATATTATCGAGATTTACGTAATTGCCGAATACGATTTTTTCACTAACGCAATCGTAAATGCCATATTCAAAGTCTTCCATGATGCTGCGTTTGTGGAATTCAAACCGCAGGAGTGTTTCCAAAAGGTTTGGATCGATTTTGTCATTAACCATTACCACAAAATAAGCATCCGTTAGTTGTTCGACCGGGTTGATCAGCGGCACCGGGTTCTTATTGTATTTCATCAGATGTTCAGCCACGCTCCGGAGGCCGTTATTTACATTCTGATTAAATTGCTTTTCACGGATGTCGAAAGCACGTGTCACCCAATACACCTGCATAACAATAATTCCTACAATGGAAATTACTGCCATAATCAGTACATATCGTATGGTGCTTCGCTTCATTTATCAAAAATAGATTAAAATATGTATGGGTTTTAGGACATTAACAAAACGTTAACATTATTTAGGGTTCCATTAACAGAGAATTTGGTATCTATTTATGTAATTTGAATAAAAATAATTAACAAATACTAAAAAATATGAAAAAGATTGTATTAATGGCAAGTTTGTTTTTGGGTATCATTTTCGTTGC
>JBNKDZ010000608.1:0-10090 GCA_050288525.1 Cyclobacteriaceae bacterium | reverse complement strand
GGTTTACTCCTGATTGCGTGATTATTGAAGTTGTACCTTCAGCACTTTCAATCACAATTGCACATAGAATTCCATTATCTTTTGATGCGGTAAAATTAATGTTTAATTCTCCGTCTGTAACTGTTACGGCATGTGTTTCTTTGTAAGCAACAAATTTAGAACCAACTTTATTAATAATATCAAGGTTTTCAATAACATTATCACCCTCCATTTCTACATCAAAAATTCTCTCCCCTACAGAGGTCCAATAACTTTCCATCATTTTAAAGGTAACAGTATACTTTCCATTGGCTATTGGAATCGCATAAGAGAAATTTCCATTCCTATAATATTGATATAAATCCTGATCCTGTGTTCCATCAATTTGATCATTTTGTTTTGTTTTGTTTTCACCGCCTGAATAAAAATAATCTTTTACATATACTGTTCCATCATCGCCTGTTAGAGCATCTCCACCACTATTTATAGCAAAAGAAAAATTACCTGACTCTGGAAATACTGTAACAGCAACATTATCAGTATTTGTACTTCCACCATTATCTGTAACAGTCAAGCTAAATACATAAATCCCAGTACTTAAGTCACTTACTGTTAAGTCTGCTGTATTTTCACCTGAAAGCGCACAGTCAGCACCAAGAATTTTTTTCCATGAATATCCTTCAATTGTACCATCTGGATCTGTTCCTGAGCCATTTAAAGTAACTGAATTTGGTAAAACAACAGTTTTATTTGCACCAGCATTAGCTACAGGTGTACTATTACTAACACTAGTAGTTGAAATTTTAATATTGTCAAACCAAATATGGCAATCTTTTGCCGGAGCGCATGATTGGTCTCCTCCAAAAAAAGTTGAAAAGAAAAACCTGTCAACCTTATTCCCATTATTTACAAAACGAACATTCGTCAAATTAACAAATTCATGGCCATCAAGCCAACACTGCACTTCTCCATCTTTATTATTTCCAGTATTTATCTTCACACGTTCAGTAATTGTATACCAAATGCCTTTTTGTAGGTGAAATCGATCAGAACCAGAAGTAAAATAAATATGGGATTCGCCAGGTAGGATGGTCTTATCCATATGGTAGAGGTATAGGCGAAAATCACCTTCCTTTCCCCACATAAAACGAGCAGTGAAACCATCAGTTCCATCACAATACATCTTTCCACCACATAAGCCTGTTGAAGCGAGCCCGGGTAATTTCCCTCCAAAATCACTTGTCCCTCCCCATACAAAATCCTCACCTAACATAAAATTATAAGAAACATACACTTCATCTTCTGGATCAAAAATAACAGGAAACTGGCAACCATCATCAGGTCCAATTTCTCCTTTATTGTAAACCACTTTAAGGGAACTTGTACCTGAAAAGGAGACGCTCTTGTCTATTACACATTTTCCACTTCCTTGAAGATATTGAACAGATATTCCCATATCATCCCGAAGCATTGATTCAGTTAATTTCTGTCCATCAGTAAATCCTTCAAAATCTATATTTATGGGTAATGATTGTGCGTTTAGTTTTGCTATATAAGAAAATGATACTATACAAATAAATAAAAATACTCTTTGGTTCATTCTAATAGATTTTAATTTATTATTTGGTTTTTTTATCTATCTCATTCGCTTATAATTTGTATGTTTTGGATAGTTTTCTGATTCTTTTCTTCTTAAGTATGTTTTAAAAAACCTTCATTTGGAATTAATCTACTATACCGATCTTTAAACATTACTCATTTTATTGAGCAATCAATTTCATATTGGTGAACAAGATAATCTTCTTTGAATGCAAAAGTAAAAAAATAAATTTAATAGCGAGCTGAAAGATCATTCAATGCACCCCAGGTAAAACTTATAATAATGTAAACCAGTCGATATAAATTATCATATCCATGTACCTTCTAAATCAAAAATTTAAAATAAATTATAGATATCCTACGCCTGAAATTTATTATACAACCGGATTCTAACAATACCATCATTAAAAATATTGATGATGTGGATAGCAAAATCGGCAAGTGCTGAGTTGAAAAGAAAAGCGGAAGAACCATTTCCTCAACTTAATCCTTTGCTGAACAAAGCCATGAATTTAATCAGCAATGATTATAGTTGATATCACACACTCACATGATAGGGGTGCATAAAAACAAAAAGGTTCAGAATGTGCAAATAGTTGTATATGGTAAGCATTTAAGTCAATTTATTATAGATTCTCAGATTTATACATTAATATTGTTTTCTTTTAAAAGTTAATTAATTATAAAATTTATCATAAATATGCCTGTTTTTTCATTGTATTTCAAATTAGGTATTAGGCATATTCTCGACATATACAGTGTCGGTTATATATTGTTTTTAGTATCTCTTATTGTTGTTTTTCCGGTAAAAGACTGGAAACGAGTGATCCTGCTGATGATCTTTTTTATTTGTGGGTATTCTGTTACGCTGGTTATGGCAACCTACAAGGTAGTTGGTTATAATTATACAATTATTCAATTTCTTGTTCCGTTAACGATCTTTATCACTTCTGTATCCAATATTTTAAAAAAGAAAGAAGGATTTCATTATAAAACCAATTTTACTAAAAATTATGTTTTAGCCATCTTGTTTGGCCTTATTCATGGTTTTGGATATGCAGAATACCTGAAAGGTCCTATGATAGGTGAAACAAGGGTTTTCGGGTCATTGGCAGGATTTTGCCTGGGATTGAACCTCGGGCAGTTAATTATTGTTATCTCATTTATGGTTATAGCCTATTTGTTCGTAAACCTGGCTGGTGTAAACAGAAGGGACTGGATTATGGTTATTTCTTCAGGTATTGCAGGTATTGCACTTACCATTATGTTTGAATCGAAATTCTGGTGATTTTAAAATTATGAAACACATCGTTATTCTTATCATTGCTATTTCATTTGGTTTCAATAGCTTCGGACAGGAATTAGGTGAAGGCAGGCGTTTTGAACAACTGGGCACACTTCTTCCAACACCAAATACATACCGCACCGCATCCGGTGCACCGGGCAATGAATACTGGCAGCAACGTGCTGATTATGCCATTAAGGTTGAACTTAACGATGACAATCAGACCATTCAGGGTTCGGAAGTCATCACATATTTTAATTACTCCCCAAATCCGCTTCACTATTTCTGGCTTCAGCTGGAACAAAATATGCGGAATGTGCATTCGGATACCTACAGCACCCAGACATCCTCCATGCAGGAAAATATAACCGAAAAAGAGCTTTCGGGCATCCTTGGCCATCAGTTTGACCTCGGATTTAAAATTTCTGAAGTAACAACAAGTACCGGCGAATCGCTTCCCTATACCATCAACAAAACCATGATGCGGGTTGATCTCCCAAAGGCTGTGCTGCCGGGTGCGTCGTTTTCTTTTGTGGTAAAATGGATGTATAACATCAATGACCGTAAAAAAGTAGGAGGTCGCTCAGGAATGGAATATTTTGCCGAAGATGGCAATTATTTATATTCCATTGCCCAGTTCTTTCCCAGAATGGCTGTTTATAACGATGTGGATGGCTGGCAGCATAAGCAATTCCTCGGAAGGGGTGAGTTCACTCTTCCTTTTGGCAATTACGATGTGGAAATAACCGTGCCTGCAGATCATATTGTGGCAGCTACAGGAGTTTTACAAAATACAGAGGAGGTATTGACGAAAAAACAGATAACACTATTTGAAAAAGCAAAGACCTCTGATACACCGGTTATCATTGTTCCGCAATCAGAAGTAGTAAAAAAGGAAAAAAGTAAGTCACCCTTTAAAAAGACCTGGATATATCACGCAGATAGTGTCCGGGATTTTGCCTTTGCAAGTTCCAGAAAGCTAATCTGGGATGCTATGGGTGTTCAGATCGGAGACAATCATATTATGGCCATGTCGTATTACCCGAAAGAGGCCAATCCTCTTTATGAGAAATATTCTACAAAAGTAGTTGCCCATACATTAAAAGCCTATTCAAAATATACCATCAACTATCCCTATCCGGTAGCTATTTCTGTTGAAGCTTCAAACGGCATGGAATATCCCATGATCTGTTTCAACTATGGACGGCCAGATCCGGACGGAACATACACTAACCAGGTGAAATACGGCATGATCAGCGTGATAACACATGAAGTGGGACATAATTTCTTCCCGATGATCATAAATTCGGATGAGCGACAGTGGACCTGGATGGACGAAGGATTAAATACGTTTGTTCAATATCTGGCTGAACAGGAATGGGAAGAAGATTATCCTTCCAGAAGAGGACCTCCCGAAAAAATAGTGCCTTACATGAAGGGGAGCAGCAGCGAAATGGTGCCGATCATGACCAATTCCGAACAGGTAAAACAGTTTGGAAATAATGCATATTCAAAACCTGCTACCGCCCTGAACATACTTCGAAATACCATTATGGGCCCGGAATTGTTTGACTATGCCTTTAAGGAATACTGTGAAAGATGGCAATTCAAACATCCTACCCCGGCAGATTTCTTCCGTACCATGGAAGATGCCAGCGCTGTCGATTTGGATTGGTTCTGGAAAGGATGGTTTTATACCACCGACAATGTTGAAATGGAAATAGCGGATGTTACCTGGTATAAGTATGTCGAAAATGATCATTTACTTGCTTCCAATAAGGATAAAAGGAAGAAAAAGAATGGAAACGATAAACAGCATTCCGAAATAGGGAATGGCGGGTACAATACGGATATTGAACTGGTTCCCGAAGAAAAGCTTCAGAATTACAGGCGCATTACAACCGACCTGATCGAAACTACCAAATTGCTAGATGCGTCGAAGAATTTTTATGAGATAAAGATCAAGAACAACGGGGGACTGGTGATGCCTGTGATACTTCAGTTTAACTACCGGGATAACACATCCGAAATACAACGTATTCCTGCAGAGATCTGGCGAAAGGACGAAAAAGAAATCACCAAGGTGTTTGTGCTGGAAAAAGAACTTGAAAGTGTTGTGCTGGATCCTCTGAAAGAAACAGCTGATGTGAATGAGTCCAACAATTACTTTCCTCCAAAAAATCTTCCGTCGAAATTTGAGTTGTTTAAGAATAAGAAGGAATAGAAATAAAGGAGCAAGGATTTGCTCGGAGTGTGAGTGTGGGATGAACTGTCTCATCTCCCACAGGATACCCAGGCTCCTGAGTGTCGTATATGAGCCTCCATTGTCAGTAGTTTAGTCTTGCGTAACTACTGACTATAATGTAAAACAAGTACTTAGTTCCGTTAAACTTTCAACAAAACCTATTCTGGAGGAAAGCTATAAAACTCACAATGATAGAGAATTTCAACTCATGCTAAATACTCAAAACTCCGGACTGATTTGTCTGATGATTTAAAAAAACCGGTCATTGGTTGAATAATTTTTGTTATGAAATACTTTTTCCGGAATTTAAATTGAAAATCATACAGAGAAATCTGTATTACTGGTTGATTATTCAAATAAATTCAGATCTATGAAGCCGCTGACATTGAAACGATTAAGAATCTTGGTTTCCCTGGTATTTTTTGCGTTGCTTATACTTGTGTTCATTGATTTTTCAAAAACACTTCCGGAAGGATTGATTAACACGGCAGTATATCTGCAATTTGTCCCCTCCCTGCTAAAATTTATTGGGTATTTGTCGTTCACAGTGCTGGGTTTTATCATCATACTCATAATTACTTCCTTTACAGGCCGGGTTTATTGTTCATCAATTTGTCCGTTAGGAACCTTTCAGGATCTGATCATCCGGATCCGGAAAAAATTTACCCGCAACAAACAAAAAAAGAGACGGATGTTCGGCTTCAGGTCTTCGAATAATGTGCTCAGGTATGGAATTTTAGTGGCGGTAATCATTTTTCTTATTTTCGGAGAGTCAACGTTGTTAATCCTGCTGGATCCGTACAGTATATTTGGCCGGTTTGTGACTGGTTTGATAAATCCGCTGTTTGCATGGATCCAAAGTTTTGGTGAACAAGGCATGGAAACGGGGCGTCGGATGATGCCTGTTGGAATAAATACCGGATTTATGGTCTTTTCCGGAATTATGATGATGGTGAATGTCTGGATGTCGCTGAAGTATGGCAGGCTGTATTGCAATAGCATTTGTCCTGTTGGATCACTGTTGGGATTTATTTCCAAATTCTCATTCATAAAACTTCATATCAATGCTGAAAAATGCAATGGTTGTGGCAATTGCGCTGGTTCTTGTAAATCTGAATGCATAGACAAAGAAAACAAATCGATCGATTTTTCGCGTTGTGTGATGTGTTTCAATTGTCTGGAAGCATGTACGTGCGGAGCGTTGTCGTTTCAAAGAGCGAGCGTGACAACCTCTGAAGCAACTCCGGAAAAGACCGATTTAAGCAAGCGTGCGTTTATGTTTGGTACGGTTGCGATTGCCGGATGGCTCATGGGCATGAAAAGCGAACCGCCTCGAAGGCGTCGGTTTCAGAACAATGAGCGCCAATACGGGCAATCAAAAGTTCCTGTCAAAAAAGAACATCTTGTAACACCTCCGGGGTCCGACAATCTTGACCATTTCAATCAGTATTGCACCGCCTGTACACTGTGTGTTTCGGCCTGTCCGTCCAACGTTATCCAACCGACACTGATGGAACACGGAGCAGCGTTTATGCTCCAGCCAATGATGGATTTCAGTAGTGGATTCTGTAAGTATGATTGCAGGGAATGTAGTGAGGTTTGTCCAACAGGAGCCATTAAAACCGTTCATCCCGAGGAGAAGAAAACCATCCAGATAGGTATAGCGAAGTTTGTTAAGGAAAATTGTGTGATTGATTTCGGGCACGGCCGTTGTGGAGATTGTGCAGAAGTTTGCCCCACAAATGCCATCACGATGGTGCCGGATGAACTTGGAAAGGCTTTTCCTCATATCGATGAAACTACCTGTATTGGTTGTGGCGCATGTGAGTTTATCTGTAAGGCAAGACCCAATAAGGCGATCTATGTGGAGGGGAATGTACAACACCAGGTTGCTGAAAAGCTAAAAGGGATGCCGAAAGAGCAACGTGGTCACAGGAGAAGAGGAAGGCATTAATTATTAAGACAATTGAAATTCAGAAAAAATTTATTTCTTTTTTAGGGTTTTTTTCATGATTTGACACCTCTTGTAAACAAAAATGAATGTATTAATTCCTGCTATAACCCTTAAAAATTGCAGACGAATAGTCCTTTTCATGATTCTTTTTATAGTCCAATATAATCTCACACCGAAAGTTTTGCTCAACATATCGTAGTTAAAGTAATCAGAATAATCGCTATATATTTCAATGAATTCTTTTATATCTCTATCATTCATGTGCGCTTTACCAGCAACAGAATCTGAGCGTTTCCGGTTATACAAAAGAGATTTAGGTAAATAGGAGATGGTCTTTCCTTCTCTTAAAAAATTCAAGAACCAATAATAATCTCCTGCGTAAGGAAATTTATTAGAAAAAAGACCTATTTCTTCAAACACTTTTAGTTTAAAGGCACTTCCTGAAATTCGCCAATAACATCCTCTTACCAATGCCATTTTTATTTCATGGATTGATCCTTTATGTACATTTATTATGTTAGATTCCCAATCTTTGGATTTTTCATTCTGTCGCTCATTTCTTTTAATAGTACTTATTTCTGAAAAAATTAGATCAAATTCATTATCGATCTCAATTTTTTCTATAATTGATTCAATCCAGTCTTCTCTAACCATGTCGTCAGAATGTAATAAAAACATCCAGTCGTATTGGTTTATTAAACTGGAGATAATTTTGTTTTTACTTGGCCATTGACCGAGATTTTTACCATTTAAAACAATTTCTAATGGTATATCCCGTCTCTCCCAGCAATTCTTTGCCAAATCAACAGTATTGTCTGTAGAACCATCATCTACCAAAATGACTTTTTTAACTAAAATCAGAGACTGGCATTTCTGAACAGATTTAAGACAATCTTCAATATATTTTGATGAGTTAAACGCAGGGACTACAATTACATATTTCATACTAAATGAAGAACATCATTAATACCTATTAAAATAGCTAAAGTCAGAAACACTTTTATTGTTATATAAATAACGCGAATAGACTTTCTAATCTATAAAAATGAGAAAATCCACAAATTAAGATGTAAAATTCCAACACAAGCATAACCTGAAATAAAAGCTTCTGATTCCATTTTTTCGGGATTTCACGGAAAGGTATGCAATAAATTCGAATAATGGTATGATTAATAAAAAAGAGCCACAACCTGCGTCGTGACTCTTTTTGCTCCCCCTCTTGGACTCGAACCAAGGACCTACTGATTAACAGTCAGCCGCTCTAACCAACTGAGCTAAGGAGGAGTTTCGTTTAATCTCCCCGAAATGGGATTGCAATATTAGCAGGTAGAATGAAAAATTGCAATAGTATGCCAAATATTTTTTTTATAATTGAAGAATATTTTTTACCCAACCAATTGGAGTTTAAATATCATATCCCTAAATTTGCAGTCCTTTTAGATAAAAGAGAAAATTTAAGACCATGAAAAAGGGAATTCATCCGAAATATCAGGAAGTAGTGTTTCACGACACTCAAAGTGACTATAAATTTATAACCAAGTCTACCATGACTTCCAAAGAGAAGATCAAAATGGACGATGGGAAGGAATATCCGCTGATCAAAGTGGAAGTAAGCTCTGCTTCACATCCTTTCTACACCGGTAAGAAAATCTTCGTGGATACTGCTGGTAGGGTTGAGAAATTTAACCGACGCTACAAAAAGAAATAATATAAAAAAAGTAAAGACCTTTGTGAAGTCTCCGTTATATTTACATAATGGAGACTTTTTTATTGCCAAAAAATGAATACAGTATTATTTGATCATCCGGAAATCCGGATAAACCTGCTACCATTCACTTATACCAGACCTGTTTCTGAGATCAGGGTAGGTATACTGACAATAACCGAAAAATGGTCGAAATACCTAACCTGCGCACCATCATTTCTTACTGATGATTATTTGTCAAAGAAATACACATGCGTAGAAGAAGAACAATCCCTTCTCATTAACGGAGCAGTCCTTCCATCGCCTCAGCTGACACAAAAGATCCTGCAACTTAAAAACAACCAGTTGTTGATCTTTAACGATATGCCTATCGCCTGGAAGGGGTCTTCTCAATCGGCAAAAAACGTAATCTCCGGCGATTATAGCGGTTTTGAAAAAATTGAACCGGATGAGGAACCTGAAATGATCACGCAGGTGTATGATATCTTCATTAAAAACGGAAAAGCCATTCGCGATGATTTTGCCCTGTTGACAAAAGGGAGGGTGTCTGAAAAAATTACAGATCCGCATACAATGGTGTATGGCGAAGAAAATGTTTTTGTCGAAAAGAACGCTACCATTCGGGCGGCTGTTATCAATGCAGAGAACGGGCCGGTCTACATTGGAGAAAATGCCGAAATATCAGAAGGAAGCATGATCCGGGGGGCTTTCGCTCTTTGTCATGATGCTACCCTGAATATGGGAGCTAAAATACGGGGAGATGCTACTGTTGGACCCTTTTGCAAAGTGGGAGGTGAAGTGAGTAATTCGATATTTTTCGGATACAGCAACAAGGGACATGACGGATTTATCGGGAATTCAGTAGTTGGAGAGTGGTGTAACCTGGGTGCCGATACCAACACATCCAACCTGAAAAACAACTATGCGGATGTGAAGATCTGGAATTATGCCAAAAATGGTTTTTGGTCTACCGGAAGACAATTTTGCGGCTTGATGATGGGAGATCACTCCAAATGCGGAATTAATACCATGTTCAATACCGGAACGGTTGTAGGCGTGAGCGCCAACATATACGGTTCCGGATTTCCCCGAAATTTCATTCCTTCCTTCTCCTGGGGTGGGGCCAGCGGATTTATGACCTTTAAAATGCCTAAAGTCCTTGAAGTGGCCCAAAAAGTAATGGAACGTAGGAATATTACCTTGACACAAGTGGATATTGATATTCTAAATCATATTTTTGAGCAATCAAAACAATATCGTATCTGGGATAAATAAACGCTATGCTATTTGCCGATATACCGGGACTGGAAGAAGTAAAAGAAA
>JBNKDZ010000607.1:0-10911 GCA_050288525.1 Cyclobacteriaceae bacterium | reverse complement strand
AAATTCTCGATGAATAACCGGCAATCAAAAATATTTGTATCAGCAACTCTAAGCGTCTATTTTAACAGATATTTTTAAACAAAGGTTAAAATAATATGAATAAAGCAATTGACATATTAATCGGAGTAGCTGTCGGGGATGCGATTGGCGTTCCTTTTGAATTTTCATCCCGGTCCGAAATGGAAAAGAATCCGGCAAGTGACATGGTGGGTTATAGAGTTCATAATCAGCCGGCTGGTACGTGGTCCGACGATAGCTCCCTGACCTTTTGTTTGGCAGAAGCAATGTTGAAAGACTATAATCTGGTTAATATTTCAAAAAATTTTATTCGTTGGAAAAATAAGGCGTATTGGACAGCTTGGGGGAATGTCTTTGACATCGGAATTACTACATCAAAAGCGATATCCCAACTCGAATGTTTGATTCATGACGGCAGTGAAGAAAAGCTGAAAGAATTAAAATATGAAGCTGAAGAATACGATAATGGGAATGGTTCCTTAATGCGGATTTTGCCTCTTGTCTTTGAGATAAAAGGGAAATCCATTGAAGAACAATTTGAAACAGTATGGATCAATTCAGCATTGACTCACAAACATATTCGGGCTGGGATGAGCTGCATGATTTACCTTAAGCTGGCAGAACATCTCATAAACGGGGAGACAAAAGAGGAAGCGTATGAAAACACAAGAAAAGAAATTGCAGAGTTATGGGAGAAGATAGGTTTTTCAGATACAGAAAGAACCCATTTTATAAATATCATTCAAAATGATATCCGTTTTCTTCATGAAAAAGAAGTGAAATCCGGAGGGTATGTGATTGAATCATTGGAAGCAAGTATCTGGTGTCTGTTGAAAACGGATAGCTTTGAAGAAGCTGTTTTAAAAGCAGTGAATTTTGGACATGATACGGATACAACAGGGGCAATTACAGGAGGTATCGCTGCCATATACTACTCAATGAAGAATATCCCTGAATTTTGGATTCAGTCCTTGGCAAGAATGGAAGATATTATTGAATTAGGAAATAAATTAAATGATAAATATGCTTAATTAACCTCTTTGTATAAGCCACTTTGCGGACTAAGTGGAATATTCAAACACCGTATTGGTCAGTTAACCGTTATTAAGATCATTCTTTCACATTTTCCTGTACCCAATTTGCTCATGGCCTGTATGCGCTTTGTCCCTAGTCACAAGCTAATATTTCATGATTTTTATACTTATACTATAGCCTTATCGTTAATAAAATGTTAAATTAACTCAATTATATTGGTATTTTTTGAGTGAATCACAAGAAGGAAATCATTCAATTAAGAAATCAGGTAAAAATTAACCCCAAAACACACTTAGTCTTTTTTAATAATGCTTATCTATCAGGTTAGTATGTAAGATACATTTTACATTCCATAAATAAATCATTGGATCAATTCATGAGAAACCTATCATGCGCATATAAAAGAATAATTCTATTTGTATTGCTTCACTTTTTATTTACAAATGTAAAAGGCCAGCAACCAATACTTAAATTTGACTATTTAAGCGTAAATGATAAGCTTTCAAGTAACTATATCACGAAATTATATAAGGATTCAAAAGGATATGTGTGGATCGGCACAAATACAGGACTGAACAAATATAATGCGTATACGATAAAGAATTATTTCCAAATTGAAGGGGATAGTTCTTCTCTCCCCAATGAAAATATAAGTGCGTTCTATGAGGATAGTGATAAGAAGCTATGGATTGGCACAAACGATGGATTATGTATATATAACCATTCAAGCGATAATTTTCAACAGATAGATTTGTTTGGAAATATGCAGGGACACCATAAGATCATATCATCTATTGTAGAAACACAAGATGATTTGCTGCTAATCGGAACAAATTATGGCCTTTATAGGATAAACAAAAGAAATGGAATATCTGAATTAGAATTGGGACCTGAATCAGAACTCTCATCAACAGCCATTTCAGCACTTTACCTTAAGGATAATGACAAATTATTTATAGGTTCCAATGCCCGCTATATTGATGTATACAACACAAAAAACAAAGAAATTAAACATATCCCTGTTGAAGGCAGCGAAGATTTTGATCCGGCCATAAATACTGTTGTGCGCTTTCTTTCAGACAGCGACCAATCGTTTTGGATGGTAATTTATGGAATTGGTCTGTTTAAATACGATTCCCTTAACAATAATTTTAAAAAGGTTCCCGTGGAAATCGGAAACAATAAAAAACCTATTATCCATGATTTTCTGGAATATGACGATACACATTTCTTCCTTTTTTTCAATCCGGGTCTAGTCCTGTACAATAGAACTAACGGGACATTTTCATATATCACCAAACAAGAAAATGTTCATAACTCGTTAAATTCCAATGCATTACATATTGGATATAAAGATAACAATAACACTATTTGGATCGGAACTTCGAATGCAGGTGTAAACATTTATAAACCGAACAAATTCAGGTTTCAAATGCTGGATATCAGGTATAATGACAAACAAATGCACAGTTCTGTGTTAGGATTACACCTCTTCAATGGGAAAAAACTTTTAATAGCAACAAATGGCGATGGTATTTACACCTATGATCTGGGCAAAAAGTCGATCCTGCATTATACAAAGGAGAATTCAGGATTGAAAAGTGATGTTGTAAATTCAATACTAATAGATAAAAAAGGTAATTACTGGTTTGGCACATACATGGAAGGGCTAAACATCGTCAGTAATGATTTTAAAGCCTTAGATGCGTATAAAACAACTATTGATAAGATAAACCGAAAGACCATTTCCTGTATTGTTGAAGCAGGTGATAGCATTATATTTATTGGCAGTCTCAATGAAGGTTTGGTGAAATACAATGTACATACACGCAAAACAAAACACTATGTAAAGCATAAAAACAAAAATTCCATAAGTGATAATTATATTTTTGATATGATGCTTGATGAAAATACCTTATGGATTGCTACAGCTGGTGGAGGAGTAAATGCATTCAATATAAAAACAGAAGAATTTAAAGCGTATACAGCCGATAATTTCCGAAGAAACATATTGGCAAGTCATAAAGTATATTGCATTTATAAAGATGCGGACCAACGTATCTGGTTTGGTACAAATCGGGGCATCAGCCTGTACCAGGAGCATATTGATGGCTTTATTACGTTCAGCAGGAAACATGGATTGGGAGATAATAATGTAAAATCAATTTGTGAAGACGATAATGGCGTATTATGGTTATCAAACAATATCGGAATTGACAGATTCCAATATACAGGTAATGATTCGGTTTCAATAAAATCATTTGATTTGAAAGATGGAATCGAATGTGGCAGTTTTGAAATGAATTCGTGCTGTAAATTACCAGATGGCAGATTATTGTTTGGCGGAGTAAATGGCGTTTGTATTTTTAATCCGACAGATTTCAACCAGGACACAAGCCAGGGCCGGGTGATCCTGAGCGGCCTTAAAATTCAAAATCAAAGCATCAACATGCTGGATTCAATAAATGGAAGGGTGCTTTTAGAAAATGATATCAGCGAAACAAAAGAGTTGGTTTTTCAATATAAAGAAAAAGCCTTAACATTTGAATTTGCCTTATTACATTATACCAATCCTGAAAATAATGTATATGCCTGTTTTCTTGAAGGGTATGATGACCACTGGAATTATATAGAACCCGGTCAGCGTACAGTAATCTATACAAACCTGAAGGAAGGCAAATACACATTAAGGGCAAAAGCTGCCAATCATGATGGGTATTGGTCCGAAAACGAATTGATGGTGCACATTGTAATATTGCCCCCCTGGTACCGCACTTGGTGGGCGTACATAATGTATTTAATCGCCGGCTTTTTAGTATTTGTTTTATTGCGTTACACCTTGTTTTTAAAAATACGCTTTAAGCAAATGCAGATTCTTACAAAAAAAGAAAGAGAACTTGATGAGGCAAAACTTCGCTTTTTCATGAATATTTCCCATGAATTCAGGGCCCCGTTAACCCTGATCCTTGCCCCGTTAAATGATTTAATGCAAACACGGTTTGACCCTTACGTAAAACGTAAACATGAACTCATATACCGGAATGCCCGGCGATTAAAAATATTAATTAACCAGTTACTGGATCTGCAAAAAACAGAAACAGGGAAATATGAATTAGCCGTACAAAAAAGCAATATCATTACGTTTCTGGAATCCATTTTTAATGCATTCCGTGATTTGGCAGAAAGACACAATATCACCTATCGATTTCAATCCGATCCTGCCAGCCTTATATGCGATTTCGATAAAGATATTATCGACAAAGTAATGTATAACATTCTGTCGAATGCCTTCAAATTCACCCCCGATGGAGGAAATGTTTCAGTAAAGATCAATGAACACTCAGACAAAAACTCATCAAGAATACTTGAGATTAAAATCAGCGATACCGGCATCGGCATTCCAAAAGAAAAAATAACCAGGGTTTTTGACCGGTTTTACCGCATTGAAACAGATAATGTACGGACCAACAGCGGCACCGGCATTGGATTAGCCTTATCAAAAGAATTGATTGAAGTTCATAATGGTCGTATTTCGGTCGAATCTGAAGTGAATAAAGGATCAGTATTTACAGTTCAGATACCCATATTAAATGAGTTGGTAGTTGAGGATCGTTTGCACGAAGAACATTTAGAAACATCCGTACAGGTTTTGCCGGATTACCAACAAGAAGAAATAGCAGAAGAAAAAATCAAGGGAAAAACGGATGAAAAAAACGGACATGTTTATATCATAGATGATAATCCCGATTTAAAAAATTATCTGGCAGATCAGTTACAGGCAGAATTTGAAGTATCTACTTTCAAAAATGGCAAGGAAGGATATGAAAAAGCCATTGCCGAAATTCCGGATATTATTATTTCAGATGTAATGATGCCTGTAATGGATGGATTTACATTATGTAGTAAAATAAAAACAAACACCTGTACGTCACATATACCGGTAATCCTGTTAACAGCAAAATCATCTGATAAAGACCAGCTGGCAGGTCTGGAGACCGGCGCCGATGATTATGTATTGAAACCGTTTAGCTTTCCTGTATTAAAAGCGCGTATTGATGCCATTTTATTAAACAGGCAAAAAATATGGGACAAACTTAAATCCGATAAGTTCATTTCTCCTGATATCCTGATAAAAGGGAAACAGGACAAGGAATTTGTTAAAAAGGTAGTCGAAATTATTCATAAACATATTGGCAATCCTGATCTGGATTACAAAATAATTAGTCAGGAAATCGGAATGAGCAAAACCTTGCTGTATAGAAAAATCAGCTCGCTAACAGACAATAGTGTACATGAATTCATCAAAATTACCCGTATGAAAAAATCAGCCGAATTGCTAAAAGACACGAATTATACAGTTACCGATGTGGCATACATGGTTGGATTTAAATACCTCCCGAATTTTTCAAGCACATTTAAAACATACTTCAAATTATCACCCAAAGAATTTATAGAGAAGAATGGACAAGGAAGTGAAAAGTAGAAAGTGGAAAGTGAAAAGTGTGGAAAAGTTTTTAAACTGGATTCGTCAATAGAAATTGTGACGGGAGACCTAAGTTGTTGTGCATAATGCTGGCGCGCATTTTCAAAATGCGTGTCCGACGCCGTGGTTCGTGTCCTCACGTGTCCTCACGAAACACCACTTCGCACTACCTACCTATAAACAATTTCACCCTATGCTTTTCCCCAACATCCTTGCTCCTTGCCCCTCCTTTCGTCTGAAGCAGAATTTTCTGGATTATAGAATTAACAGAATTTTTATTTGGCCCCTGGTTGTCGGATTAAGTGTAACTTTTAGGATGTGTGTTGTCTTTCCTTGCCCCTTGTTCCTTGTTCCTTTCTACTATAAAATATGGAACATTTTAAAACTAATATGGAATATTTTATAACTCCTTTACAGTCCGTTTCTCTATTTTTGAACCATTAGACCACAATTTTTTGTATCCACTTAATTATATAATCTATGAGAACAATACCTAAATCGCTTGCAAAAATCACATCTTTTACACAAACATTTTTAAATAAATCAATAGCTGTTATCTGCTTATTCATGGTTGTGTATACCAGTACATTTGCACAAATCCTGCCTTCAGGAAGTTTGGGTGATTGGAGCAATGCCGGAGTTCAGGGAGGTATACCCAAATATCCCAATGGTGTTAATGTCCTTGACTATGGCGCTACTGGTGGTGGCACTGTAGATGACACGGACGCAATAATAGCAGCAATAGCCGCCTGTGATAACGAAGAAGCAGTATTTCTTCCTGCCGGAACATATTTGGTTCAAAGGACTTTAAATATCGACAAACCGATTGTTCTTCGTGGAGAAGGCCTTGATTCAACACATATTATTGCACGGCACAGCAATTTGGGAGTACTGATAAGTTCAGACCGGGCAGGCCTTGAAGATTTGCATTTTTATACCGACTGGCCTGAATTCGATGGTAACTCAGGTCAGAAAATTCAATTATACCAAACGGAAAACTCCTGGGTAAAAGGTATTGAAGCCAATGGTTATTGCTACTGGCAAATCAATTTGATAGGAACACACCATTGTGAGATACGGGACAGCTATATACACAGCGATCCGGAAGATACACTTGAGATTTTAAATACGTATGGCATTATGATTATTGATGGGAATGCTTCTTATAACCTGGTAGAAAATAATATATTTGACTGGTGTGCACATAATCTTCTTATCCAGGAGTTTGATGGTTCTGATCCCTCAAATAATGTATTTGGATATAATTTTTCATGGGTTACCTACAGATCCGGGCTCACCCCACCCTGGTCAGCCGCTACATCTATGGAGTTTCATAACAATTCTGTGCTTTATAATTTGGTGGAGGGTGGCATGTTTGATGTTGGAGGTTTTCAAAGTTACGGGCATCATCACAATACTTTCTTAAGATGCAGGGCAACACAGGCTGGGTTATTTTTAGGAGAAACAAATTATGCAATCGGGAATGAGTTAACTGAAAAAAAATATCCGGATTTTGGAGGCCTAAATCGCATAGATCCGAAAGCCGGGGGACACATTATTCATGGTAACTATATAGCTGGTTCAGGGATCCAGTGGGATCCGACAATTTCTGACCATAATATTCCCGACTCGTATTACCTCTCCGGAAGGCCGGAATGGTTCGGGGACCTGGACTGGCCATGTTACGGCGGAGATTTAATGCCGGGAAACAGGAGACGCAGTCCGGCTGAAGTATGGTACTGGAGCAGAATGTTTCCGGAAGAAACACCTTCCAATCTCCAGGGAAGCAATCCGGGCAATGATGTGGTTTTAACATGGAACAGGGAATCTGATCCCGGGCGCGAAATAGATTACATCATATGCAAAAGCAGGGACAATGTGCATTTTTACCGGATTGGAGAAACTGCCAATACCTCATTTACCGACACCGAAGCCGAAAACGGGCATAATTATTACTACATACGGGCACGAAATTATCTCGGAGGAAGAAATCCCCTGGGGGAATTAACGATAGGTGACGGACTTGGGGGTGAATCTGATCCTACCGAAACAATACACGTGTTGGTAGGTGGCACCCCTGTAGATGCAGCTTCTGTAACTGTTACACCTGCAAGTACAACCATAGAAGTAGGCGAAGATCTGCAGCTGGCAGCTACTGTATTACCCTCCGATGCTACGAATAAGCTGGTATCCTGGAGTTCTGACAACATTTCTGTTGCTACAGTCAATGCTTCCGGAGTAGTAAAAGGTGTTTCAGAAGGTGTTGCGACAATAACTGTTACAACGAGTGACGGAGGTTTTACCACCACATCAAGCATCACTGTTGGTGGTACAATTTTGATGGAACAGACACATTTGGAGAAAAAAGATTTTTCTGTATTTCCAAATCCGGCTAAGGATGTATTGCATTTCACTTTTCCCGATAATCAGGTAAAATTCGTATCTATTTATAATTATGCAGGCCAGGTAGTAATAGTAAAAAAGGGCACTGAAAGCTCAATTGATATTTCTGAACTGAAGGCGGGAGTTTATTTCATTATGGCATCAGGAACAAATAAAAACTACTACTCAAAATTTATCATTAAATAATACAAATAGATGAAAAGATATATTTTTTCAATTATCGGGTTGATTGTCCTTATTCAATCTTCCTGTAAAGAACCTGAAACACCTGGCATTTTAAGTACAATTGATACAACAGGTACGGAGATACCAGAGATACCAGATTCAATACCAGGATCTACTGAACTGGAAACCAATGGAGGAATTATATCCTTTACCTATGACGATGGATTTGATAACTGGTATACTACAGGTTACCCATTATTCATGAGTCATGATTATAAAGCAACGTTTGCTGTCAATTACACATGGCCACAAAACCATCGTGAATGGGTAGTGGAAATGTACAATAATGGGTTTGAATTTGCCAGTCATACTACGGATCATAATGGAATAACAGATTCAAATGTCGAAGGCATGAAATTATTATTCGATGATATAGGCGTTCCGTTAGAAGGTTTTATAGCCCCGAATCACCTGTGGAGTCACGAGGAAATCAGTATCGTCAAAAAATACCACTCATATTATGCAGCGCAATTCACACAACAGGGTATAAATACTCCCTTCGATATTTTTCATTTACCTCGTTGTGGACTATCGAACAGAAGTACTGCAAGTTCAATTACTGAAATACTGGAATATGTAGCAAATAATGATACATGGATTATTTTTAACGGGCATCCGACTTCCGGAACATGGAGTGAAGAAAATGCCAGAACAGATTGGGGACAAAGCCCGGAACTTTTAGAATTTGTTTTTAACGAAATACAACGACTTGGAATTCAGGTTAAAACAGTTGGAGAAGTCATTAATCAGTATCATCCTTTGGGAGGCACCATAGACTGTTCATCCAATGATCATCAAGAGCCGGATCTGGAATATTTTGAGGAAGGTGATCCCCAAAGTCCGGATCCTTCGGTTTGGAATGAATACTGGCATAACACAGTCGGTACAAGACCCGGTTACACTGGAAATCCTGTTGTTTATTGCCATACTTCCAATAAAGATTTGCCGGTAATGCAATTTAGCCAATCTGTCCCCAACGGGCAGTATAAAGTTATAGCAGAGCTTATCCCATATAATGCGGGCACGTATCGCGTATACTATTCTTTTAACGCATCTGATCCCTCCCAAAATTCAGTGGATATTTCTGAGAAAACAGAAGTAGATCTGGGAAGTGTCACTGTGAATAATGGAAAGTTTAATCTGTACACCCAAAAAGCCGATATGATCTCTGGTTCTGATGGGTTCGTGGGATGGGCATTTATTAAGCTATTCTCAGAGTAATTGAAAATATCATTGCAAAATTTTTAAGGATTAAGAAAAATGAAAAATGCACTAATAATTGGATTGCTTGTACTTATACTGTTTTCTTGTTTAGAAGAAGAGTCCCCTGTTACCATAAAAACAATAGATTTGGATACACTGGAAAATCCAAACGTGCCAGATACTTCAAGCACACAAATACCGGAAATACAATGGCCGTCCGGTGCCACAATTGATGCTGCAAGTGGATCTGCTCAAGATATTCGAACAGCTTTGCAAAGTGCAACCCCGGGAGATAATATCCGGATTCCTGCCGGAACATTCATGATTGACGAAAGTATTTATCTCGAAGCAGGTGTAAATATTTATGGTGCCGGTTGTGAAGCTACTATACTACAAACGGATGGAGTACTGGAAAACCCCATATTTGTTGTGGATGGTTCAAATGGTTTGCCTGTCGCGATTTCTAATATGAAACTAATTGGAGGAGACCGGCAGGCCGATTCTGACCTTATGGACGATGGTATAAATTTGCGAAACGGGTGTCAGGATTTCAGGATAACAGGGATGGAATTTGAAAATTTCGGACAAGCGGCTATTGATATTTTTGGTAATTCAAGAGGAGTAGTAGACAACTGCCGTTTTATTAACATTTATCGTCCTGCCATTGGTACGTTCGGATACGGAGTATCTGTTTATGGTGATGGTGAAGCCGGGTGGGATCGTCCTTTTATTCCGGGTGATCACAACGCTGTTTTTGTTGAAGACTGTTATTTTATTGGTAATCGTCATGCCATAGCTTCTAATAATGGATCCCGTTACGTTTTCAGGCATAATCTGGTTGAAGATAACGGACAAGATAACGGGATACCAGGGGATAATGATCCCGGACTCGTTCAGGCTATTGATGCTCATGGCCAGGGGTACGGATCATTATACGGCAGCCGAAGTTATGAGATATACAGCAATACGGTAAATAACATAAATACAACCTGTTGGGTAGCCATCTATATCCGTGGTGGTGATGGTGTCATTTTTGACAACAACTTTTACGGGAATTTCAATCATTATAATCCGATAATGCTCACCAAAGAAGGCGGCGGAGATACGTATCCGGCAGATTTTCAGATTCGCGAACTCTATGTTTGGGAGAATTATTATGACGAGGTCCTGACCGTCCCAACATCATGGTCTGGTAATTTTGTGGAAGAAAACCGGGATTATTTCAATTATGAACGACCGGAATATACACCATTTACCTATCCTCATCCGTTAAGAGATTAGTAAAAGCATAGGTTTTGAATAATTTAAAATCAATTTATGGAAACGTTTAAATACATAATATTTGCGGGTTTGATAACACTATTAATCAGCTGTCAAAAAGAAGGGGAAAATACATCCCCGGATACACCCGAAGTCAATGAAGGTATTACGATTAATGAAACGGGTTTTGAAACAGGAGCAGATGAAGATCTTTATACCCGGAATTCATGGCTTATGGATGGTTTCGACGCTCCCTGGGTTCAGGGTTTCAATCAGAACCGAGC
>JBNKDZ010000606.1:0-3729 GCA_050288525.1 Cyclobacteriaceae bacterium | reverse complement strand
ATGGGTGTAGGAGGACTTATGGGCCTCAACCGGACGATGAAACTGGAAAAAAGTTGCTGAAGGAGTACGTGACGGTGGGATAAACAGCATCATGTTCCCTCAGGATGTGGTTGCTAATGCCCAAAAAATCATTAGTGACTTAAAAACGTATTTTCCTGTAGAAGAAGGCAAGTTCCTGATCGGGCCTATGGCAAAGATCGGCTGGGGCACACCTACATTGGTGAGTGTATCACTGGGTATCATTATAGAGATACCGGGGAATATTGCCATCCTGGGAGTGATAAAAATTGCACTTCCCGATGAAGATGCCGCACTTCTGGTGCTTCAGGTAAACTTCATCGGAGCCATCGAATTTGATAAGGAACGCCTGTGGTTCTTCGCCAGCATGTTTGGGTCAAGGGTGTTGTTTATCACCATCGACGGCGAGATGGGCTTACTGATCGCCTGGGGAAACAACGCTGAATTTGTCACGAGCATAGGTGGTTTCCACCCAGTCTTTAATCCGCCGGCACTGCCATTCCCGAATCCTGTACGGTTATCTTTTAACATCCTGAACGAATCCTGGGGCAAGGTACGCGTAATGGGGTATTTTGCGGTGACTTCCAATACCGTCCAGTTTGGTGCCAGTGTAGAAATCTATTTCGGATTTAAAATATTAAGCGTTGAAGGATACATCGGCTTTGATGCATTGTTCCAGTTTTCACCCTTCTATTTTATCATCTCCATATCGGCATCTTTCTCTGTAAAAGTGTTCGGGGCAGGACTGTTTTCGGTAAAAGTAAAGATGTCACTGGAAGGGCCTACGCCCTGGAGAGCCAAGGGTACAGGTTCTATCTCCATCCTGTTCTGGGATATTGAAGTCGACTTCGACAAAACCTGGGGCGACAAGGAAAATACAAGCCTGCCACCTGTAGAAGTCATGCCATTGATAAAGGCTGAATACGAAAAACTGGAAAACTGGAAAGCTGAACTGCCTGCCAGCAACAACATTTCCGTATCACTTCGACAATTGGAGACAGAAGAAGAACTGGTGTTGCATCCGGTAGGAAACCTGAAGATAAGTCAACGGGCTATCCCACTGGATATTTCGCTTGATAAGGTGGGCGCTCAGAAACCCTCAGATGCAAACAAGTTCACTCTTGATACAACTGGTAGCTCTGTGGATAAGGTTTCTGATGCCCTGGAGAACTTCCCGTTAGCACAGTTCCAGGAAATGGAAGATAATTCAAAACTGTCACGACCTTCCTTTGAAAAAGAGCATTCAGGGGTTGAGATGGCCGTTAAAAATAACACAACAACCATAGGAAAAGCTGTAAAAAGGATTGTTAGGTATGAGACCATCATTATCGATAATGATTTTAAACGCGTTGTAATAAAGTTCTTTGAGTTTTTCACCGCTTTGTTTAAACATTTCATAAAAAATGGTGCCGTGGCTAAATCACCGTTGTCCAGTAAATCCAAAAAACAGCTTATACCTTTCGATGAAACGATCAAAGTTAACCAGAATGCTTATTCCGTAGCTTTTATGTCAGATAATAAGGCATTTAATAAAGGATCTGTAGCATTCGAAAGTGAGGCATTGGCAAAAGAATATGTAAGCAATGTTCTGGCCGGTGATCCTAAAATGGTTGATGAAATACACGTAATACCACAAAATGAATTGAATACTGCAGCATGAGCGACATACTATCAACATACACATTTCTCCCCTGGCTACGACAGGGTATAGCAAATGAGATCACCGCCACTGATTTGGATGATGAGGTTAAACTTCGGGCAACGATCAATGTTAAACTCAATATCGTCGGAAAAGCGGTTGAAGGAAGTACGGATCTGGTCGAAGAGATAAACAAAGACATACAACTGTACGGACCCGGAGACATTGTCGGACTGGATCCTAAAACCATTGTCAAGTCCGAGCCTCAGAACTGGATCACGAATTTTGAACCGAACTATCTTCCCTACATCGAATTTTACGATGAAAACATTCCATGGCGGTATACACCTGCCATGCCCGACAATAAGGACCGGCTGAGGCCATGGATGATGCTTGTGGTGCTTAAAGAGGATGAATTTGAAGACGGGAAAAGTATTCAGGATAAACCGTTGCCATATTTTAAATTAATTGCAGAAGCTACAGATGTAATGCCACCTTCGACAGAACTGTGGGCATGGGCACATGTCCATGTCAATGAAGGCCTCATGGAGGATATTGTTGCTGATGAAGGGGATAAAGCTTCTATAATTTCTGCGTTTGAAAATTTACTTAAAAAAGATCCGGACCTTGCATATTCACGGATTATCTGTCCGAGGAAGCTTGATGAGAATACTGCGTATCATGCTTTTCTTATTCCAAGCTTTGAAAGTGGCAGGCTCGCTGGCCTGGGACTGGATCCTTCCAAAGCACCTTTCGCCACGTTTTGTTCATGGGATGCTTATGAATCCGGGACAAAGGAAGAACCACAAAATATCCCCTATTACCACCGGTGGTACTTCAGAACAGGCACTATAGGCGATTTTGAATATCTCGTACGATTGCTTGAGCCAAAACCTGTAGACAGCAGGGTAGGAAACCGCGATATGGATGTACAACGACCAGGTTCCAATATTCAGGGGATCACCGATGAAGAACTTGGAGGAGTACTACGTCTGGGAGGCGCGTTGCAGATTCCGTACGACACCATGGAACAGAAAGATAAGGATATCTACGATCTTTACGACCAATGGGCAGATCCGTATCCGCATGTTTTTCAGGATGATCTTGCCAGCTTCCTGAATCTTCCCGATGATTATGCTAAGAAAGAAGACCCTGATCCCCTGATTACAGCGCCGATTTACGGCCAGTGGCATGCGTTGATGAAACGGGTATTGAAAGATGAACACGATAACCCAATATCGAACAACACCAATTGGGTGCACGATCTTAATCTTGATCCCCGGTTCAGGGTGGCTGCAGGTTTCGGAACGAATGTGGTCCGTAAAAATCAGGAAAATTATATGAGTGCAGCCTGGAAGCAGGTGGGGGATGTACTTGAAGCAAACAGAAAAATGCGTCAGGCACAGCTGGCCAAGGAAGCTTCTTGGTTTTGGTACAACAAGCATATAAAACCTATAACCGAATTTCGTCCTGAAAAGTCCTTTGTCCTGACTGCCCCCATGCACAAAAGGGTAGTATCCAACGGATTTACCGTGCATCATCAGGTGAAAGAGAGTAAATTATCCCTTTCATTTGGCTCAGTTGCAATGCGTAGCATCACACGCCCGAAAGGAAGGATCATGAAATTGCTGACATTTGATAATGAAGTCAGGAAGGATAATCTGATCCAACGTGTAAATTCCGGCGAGGTGACAATAGCCCCTCCCAAAGAGATCCCGGCTGACCTCCCGTCTCTGGATCAGGTTACAGACAACTTAATGCCGGATAATGTCCCGGGATTTTACCTGGATTTTCTGAGAAAGAATCCATGGTTCAAATGGCTCCTGCTGATATTAATTCTGTTACTGATATTAATTGTGGTACTACTGAAACCAACAGGGTTGATCATGTCCATTCTGGGAGTTGTAGCAGTGATTCTCGGAGTCTTGTTCAGATATACAAACACATGGACAAACGGCGCCGTTGCTGCCGATTCAGTGAGTGAAGAGCATATTAAACCTTCTGACGTGGATGACATGCCAAAAAGTCCGGATTTCAGGATCGTCAATTTTGGTGAAATCTTCAAACCCAAA